>CAZFPO010000004.1:25304-70005 GCA_964521105.1 uncultured Lentimicrobiaceae bacterium
AAAAAAAATGAAAAAGCATAGCCACAAAGGCACAAAGACACCAAGTAACCACTAAGAATAATAAAAAAAATCTTTGTGAACCTTTGAGCCTTAGTGTCTTCGTGGCATAAATAAAAATTAATCGCAAACACCATGAAAAAAACACTTATATTTCTCTTTTCCTTTTTATGGATTTGTTCAATAAATGCTACGGTGTTTACTGTTATTAACACAAATAACACTGGAGCAGGCAGCTTGCGTCAAGCTATTGATTTAGCAAACAGCTCAAACGGACCACATTCCATATTATTCAATATTCCCACAACTGACCCCAATTATAATTCCACAACAGGAGTATGGAAAATTACTGTTTTATCAAATTATAATTACATAATTAAAAGTAATATAACTATCGATGGCACCAGTCAAACAACAAATCAAGGCAATACAAATCCAAATGGACCAGAAATACAGATTGACGGGAACGAAAACACCGCAAATTACTGCTTTGGAGTATTGAATTCTTCAAATATTACCATTAAAGGATTTATCATCAGTCGTTTTATAATTGGAATTCAAATTTATGGCAACACGTCTGCCAATAATACAATTATTGGAAATTACATCGGCACCAATTACAACGCTACAGATACCGCTGGAAATTATATCGGAATAGAATTTATTGCTGGTACACACCACAACAGAATTGGCGGCACTACTGCCGAAGAACGAAATATTGTTTCGGGAAACCAACACATTGGAATTCGCATAGTTGATGCTAGTTATAATCAAGTTATTGGTAATTATGTGGGCACCAACCGAACAGGAACCGCTGCTTTAAAAAATTACGATGGTATAAGCATCGAAGGTTTTGCAAAATTCAATACCGTTGGTGGAATAACCAGCCAAGAACGAAATATTGTATCTGGAAATACAGCTTATGGTATTCCAGCTTTTGGTTCGGGAGTTGAAGGCAACATTATTATTGGAAATTATATTGGAACTGATGTAAATGGCACCTTTGCAATTCCAAATACATACGGAGTGTTATTTGATGATGGTTCGCATGGAAACACTTTGGGAGGCTCCACACCTGCTCACCGCAATATCCTTTCGGGCAATTCCGGCTATGGTGTTTTTATTTATAACATGGGAACAAATTCCAATATTGTTCAAGGAAACTATATTGGAACCGATGTAACCGGTATAAATGCAGTTCCTAATGCCATTGGAATTGTTGTAGATGGTGCTGCATTTAAACATACCATCGATAACAATATTATTTCGGCAAATTTGCAAGAAGGAATTTATATTCACATTACAGGTTGAGATAGTACCATAATTACTCGGAATAAAATTGGCGTAAATGTCTCCGGAGCTGCCATGGGAAATGGTCAGGATGGAATTCGAATTTCGGAAGGACCAAAAAACACAACAATAGGTGGAAGTATAGAGAATGCAAACATCATTGCAAACAATCACGGAGCTGGAATCTCGTTAATCTCACCTAACGATATTTTTCATGAAATTACATTTAATTCCATATTCAACAACGCAGGTTTAGGCATTGATATCTTCCCTTTTGGAGCTAATATAAATGATGCTGGCGATAACGACAATGGACCAAATCAAATGATGAATTATCCCGTTATTGACACCATCTATAATGCTCAAGAAACTGGAAAACTCATCATTAAAGGTCGTATAGATACTCAAAATCCTGAACTTTCTACCATTCATCTTTATCTTTCCGAACTTGATCCATCGGGATATGGCGAAGGCAAACAGTATATTTCAACAACAATAAGTGATAATCTTGGATATTGGGCTGATACCATTCAAGGAATTTCTCTTACAGATTTCATCACAGCAACTGCAACAAATCCACAAAACTGTACTTCCGAATTTTCAATGAGTCGAAACTCATTTATTTCAGCTAAAATTAGTATAGAACCACTAAACCAAACTTTTACGATAAGTCCAAATCCAAGCAATGGAAATTTTATAATTAGTTGTCCTAATTCAGGATTCATATCGATTTATGCTAGCATTGGTAATTTAGTCTATTCTCAAAAAATAAACAATACATTAAATCAAATAAATCTATCGCTTGAATCGGGTATTTACAAAATTGTTTTTAAAAATGAAGAAGGTAAAACACACCAAAAAACATTGCTAATTCAGAAATAATATTTACTATTTCTTGGGTTTTAATCCCTGCTTTTTTTCTTTAACACCCTCCATTTGCTTTTCAACCGAATTTTGAATAAAAATAATTTTGTCATTAATGATTTTATCATTATTAATAATTTGCTCATTAATAGTATCTATATTTTTTTCAAATTGACTTTTTACTTCTTCAATTATAGCTTTACTATCATTTATTTGCGATGTTAAATTATCTTTTAAATCAGCATTTTGCCTATATAAATTTAAATTAAAATCCCTAATTTGTTTATCAAATTCCAATTTGAGTTCACTCATTTCCTTTTTTAATAATTCATTTTCAGAATTTAGAGTTAAAATTAATTTTTCTTCATTTTCCCTCATTTTTGTATGAATTAATTTTAATTTTCGAGAAAATAAAAACCAAAACATTAAAAAAACTGCTATAAAACCAATAATCATAATTATCGCAATATACTTTCGCAAAATAAAAGCATCACTTATATTGCTTGTTTGACTTTTAAGCAACTCGATAGAACTGTTAATATTCGATTGATTTTCCAAATTTTTATTAATCGAAGTATTAAGCATTATAAACAAACTATCGGTTTTGCTGTTTTGCATGGCAACTATCACCTTTAATTCGTTCAAACTCATTTTTAAAATTGCATTAGTTTTTTGCAACGCAACTAACTCATTATTTTGAGCAGGTTTAACAACTATTGGTTTACTGTATTGTGCATTTGTAAATGCAACAAACAAAACTATCGCTATGATTAATGTAATTTTTTTCATACTTTTATTGTTTTTTATTTTGTAAATATAATAAATTTATTTCATTATTTTGTTAATTTTTATTATATTGCTCTAAAAACTATAAATAGATGAAGTTTATTTCATGTAAATACACATATTTAAAACAATAAAAAAATTTACTGATTAAATCAATAATTAAAATAATATTATAATTTTAACAAACAATACTATTGTTTTATTAAATAAATTACTATTTTTGAATAAAATAATAAACTATTTATACAATATATGGTATAAATAGAATTTCTATGATTTGCCATACTTAACATTTTACATAAAAAAAATGGATAAATCAATTATTATAGGATTATTACAAAATACAGCTATTTTGTTGTCCTTCTCGATGTTATATCAAAATTTTTGGATTAAAAACGAACGCACTAAAAACATATTTACTAAAATACTTACGGGTATTATTCTTGGTGCATTAGGAATAGTAATAATGTATACACCCTGGACTTTTGTGCCTGGAATTTCGTTTGATACACGCTCGATAATGATATCTATTTCGGGTTTATTTTTTGGATTAATTCCAACAACAGTATTAATGATAATCACTTCTATTACTCGTTTAATTGTTGGAGGTGATGGTCAATGGATGGGTATCTCTGTAATTATTTCTTCGGGTTTAATTGGCTTACTTTGGCGACACCTTCGTCCTAATTGGAAATTAAAAAATAATCACTTGGAATTGCTTTCAATGGGATTAGTTGTTCACATAGTGATGTCTGCTTGTACTTTATTTCTACCAACAGATAAAATATTACTAACATTTGAAGCCATCATTTTGCCACTTATATTCATTTACACACCTGCCACCATGATTATTGGTTTGGTAATGCTTAAACAATACAAAAATTGGCAAAATAGAAATGCTCAAATAAAACTAAAGGAAACTGAACAAAAATTATCTCAACTGTTAGAAAGTGGTAATATTTTCTCTATAATATTAGATAATAAGGGTAATATTCAATTTTGCAACAAATTTTTTAGAGATTCACTAGGCTACAATGATGAAGATATTATCAATAAAAATTGGTTTGAAAACTTTATTCCAAATGAAAATAAAGAGTTTGAAATTCAACTATATAATAATGGAATTATATCGAAAAATGTGATTAAACAGATTCAAAATGAGATAATTAAAAAAAATTCTCAAATAATTCATGTAATTTGGTATAATATACTGTTGTTTTCCGAAAAAAACGAATGTATTGGTATGGCAAGTATTGGTGTTGATATCACTAAAATTATTCAATACGAAAAAGAACTAAAAACAATTAACAAAACTATTGAATCTCAGAATGTAGAATATAAGCAAATGAATATTGAGCTTAAAATTGCTAAGGAAAAAGCAGAAGAAAGTGAACGACTAAAATCAGCCTTTTTAGCAAATATGTCGCACGAAATTAGAACTCCTATGAATGGTATTTTAGGATTTACAGAACTTTTAAAGAAGGCTGACCTTACTAGCGAACAACAAAAAGAATATATTAAATTAATTGAAACATCGGGTGCTCGATTACTGAATATTATTGACGATATTATAAAAATTTCTAAAATTGAGTCAGGCATTATTGACATTAACAAAAATGATATAAGCATTAATAATCTAATTGATTTTAATTACAACTTTTTTAAATATGAAGCAGAAAAAAAAGGATTATCACTAAGTAACTTCAAAAGCCTTACTCACCCTGATGATTATATTAAAAGTGATTGGGAAAAAATTAATATTATACTTTCAAATCTTATAAAAAATGCCATAAAATTCACTAACGAGGGATTTATTGAATTTGGATACAACACTAATCAAAAAGATATTTTATTTTATGTAAAAGACAGTGGTAAGGGCATCAAAAAAGATCAAATTGACATAATTTTCGATCGATTTAGACAAGGTAGCGAATCAACAACACGAGGTTATGAAGGAGCTGGCTTGGGTTTGTCAATAGCTAAAGCGTATGTTCAAAAACTTGGTGGAAACATTTGGGTAGAGAGTACCGAAAATATTGGCTCCACATTTTATTTTAATATTCCAAAAAAATAAAACGTAAGTTCAATTAGTAAATGCAACTTTTAGAAGTATTCCTAAATTCATAACCTATTTCCGAATTTTAACATATTATTAATATGCTAAAAAATTTATTTTTATAAATTTGCGACAATATCGTACTATTAAATATTAAATAACTAATTTTCAATACAATTAACTAATTATCATACTTTATGAATAAGAAAACTTTATTTTTTTTAATGGCAATTATTCCTTATTTTGTCTTTGCACAATTTGCCACAATGACTAATAGCGAACCGATTAAAGCATTAGGAGGTCGTACTCACAAAATTTCGATGTATACCGATGAAAAAGGGAATATTGTTTTACAACCATATCTTCCCAAATTTTTTGCAGGTTATAACTTAAATTACAATGGCAATATAAATGATGGTGCACTAGCTCTATGCCAAATGAAACAAAACAAAGAATTTGTAAATTATCAAATTCATAAATATAGTAAAAGCGATTGGGAATTAAATCAAACGTTTAAATTCAACACAAAAATTGTAGCAATTTTGGAAATGTATGATAAATCAACCGACACTTATCACTTATCATATTCTTTAATTCAAGGTTCAGACATAAAAAGTCAAGAACCACAAAAATTATGCTCCTTCCCTGTTGATAAAAAACGACAAAAAAATGTTACCATTTTAGTTTCTGAAGATAAAAAGCATTTTGCACTCGTAAATGAAGTTTTTGAAAGAAAAGAAGATCCTGCAATAAATTGTGCTGTTTTTGATGAAGACTTTAAAATGGTTTGGAAAAAAACAAATTTAAAAATTCGCACAAAATATCCCGAATACAACATCGAAAACATGATTTTAGGAAATGATAACAATATATATTTATATTACGAAACCTATCTTAAAGAAAAACGAATGATTGTTCAATTTGAATCGTCGATGATTTGTATAAACGATGAGGGCTTAGAAAAGGAAGTGATAAAGTTTGAAAAATTCATGCCCGCACAATCAAAAGTATTTCAAAATAAGGATAAAATAATGCTGATAGGTTACTATCTTTTATCAGGAAAAGATGGACTACAAGGAGTTTACACGGCTACTTATAATTTAAAAGATAAATCATTTTCCAATATAAATCAATCAAAATTTCAACAAAGTTTAATCAACGAAGCTAATTTCAACACCAATCCGAATAGCAAAAAAACGTTAACAATTAGTAATCTTGAAATAAAAAACATATTCCCTTTATCAGATGACGGCATGATAGTATTTAGCGAAGATGCTGAAATTACCATATTTACAACCTATGATTCTAGAGGTGGCAGTAGAACCGATTATTTTTATAATAATTATTGTATTTTTTACAGTAAAATTAATAAAGAAGGTGAAATAGAATGGACTAAAATTATACCCAAAAGTCAATTTTCAAAAAACACCAGTGGGTCGGTAAACTCTTTTGCAGCTTATCAGGGCGAAAATGCTATATACTTATTTTACAACGACCATGAAAAAAACTTAGCGGCTGGTCCTGATGATATTAAAACAACCAAATTCAAAAAAGGTGGTAATAATATATATTGTGTAAAAGTTGACCCATTTTCGGGAAAATACTCTAAACAACATTTATTAGGAAAAGAAAATAAAAAACTTTGGTTTTTTCACGAAATACTTCCATTAGATAACAATAAAGTTGCTTTTATTGCTGTGAAAGGAACCAAAAAACATCTTTGTATAGTCGATTTAAAATAAAAAAAATTCAAAGAATAAGAACACCAATATTTCTTTGAAATTTAAAATTAATTTGTTATGAAATCGATGAAAAAAACGTTGCTATATTGCTTACTTTTCATTCTTTTTGGAGCTAAAAGTCAATCAATAGATTTTTCTAACTATCGTCCTTTGCAATCAACAGGAATAATGCCAAGCGATATTAGTAAACAACTTTCCGACCATTACGAAAAACGAAAAGATGACGTTAATAACGAAAGTTCGGAAATAAAAAAATACGGTTCAGAATATGCTTTAAACAGCTCCTACTATTTAAATCAAATTTTAAAAAGTGGAAAACTCTTATATGGCGACCCAATGAGTAATTATGTAAATCGTGTTGCCGACAATTTGTTAATTAACCAACCTGAACTAAAAGAAAATCTGAGATTTTATGTAATTAGAGTTCCATTTGTAAATGCGTTTGCATTGGACCCTGGGGTAATTATCGTTACAACGGGTTTATTAGCACAAATTGAAAACGAAGCTCAATTAGCTTTTGTACTTTCACACGAAATTATTCACATCCTTAAAAAGCACAGTATTGATTTGTATCTTACCGGAAAAAAATTAGGACGATCAAAAGATGATAGCAATCCACAGATGGTCGATTCTCGAATTTATAAATATCATTATCGATCCCGAATACACGAAAACGAAGCCGATAAACTCGGAGTAGCTCAATTTTTATCTAAATCGGAATATAAATTAGATGTTATTGATGGTGTTTTTGATGTGTTACAATTTGGACATTTGCCATTTGATGAATTGCCCGATTATACAAAGTATTTTGAAAATAATTTCTATAAATTTCCCGATAATTTAATTTTAAAAGAAACAAAACCAATTTCTACACTGGTTGATGAAGATGACACATTGAGCACTCATCCTAATATTAAAAATCGCCGAATAACAATGAATAATTACATAAAAGAATTTGATGGAGCAAATCGAAAATTATTCATTCAACCAAAAGAAATTTTTTTAACAATTAGAGACATTGCACGTTTTGAAACAATTCATGCACAAATTATCGATCACGATTACATCAATGCATCTTACAATATATTTATAATGCTTAAAGCATATCCCGAAAATTCTTTTTTAGAATCGGCTATGACTAGCTGTTTATATGGCATTTCAAAATACAAAACAAATGGTTACAGTAATGAAATAATAGACTCATACAAGGATAAAGAAGGCAATATTCAACAAATTTTCTACTTTTTTACAAAACTAAATAGAAAAGAAATAAACATTTTAGCCCTAAGATATTCGTGGATAATACATCAAAAACAACCTAATAATGAATATTTAACTAATATTTGTAAGGATTTGATGCTTGATTTAAAAAATCAAAAAATAAATTTAGATGATTTTTCTGATGTAACACCCAATGACACATTATTATCCGAAAACGATACTACATTTAGAGCTAATAGCAAATATGATAGAATTAAGGATAGCTCGAATCAAAAAATTAAAAGTTCGCCTAAGTTTACAAATGAGTTTGCATACTTAACCTATGCTTTTGTAGATTTAAAAACAGACCAAAACTTTATAAAATCATTTAATAACATCAAGGATATTGATGATGATACTTTTAATTATACCTTTTTGAAAAAATCAAAAAAGGGTGCTTGCTTAGGAATTGATAGCATTATCGTATTCAATCCATACTTTATGAAATTTGATGAGAGAAAGAAAAATTCAATTCGAATAATAACTTCCGAATCAAAAGAAATTAGTATCACAAAAAAAACCGAAGATATTGCAAAAAAAATTAAACTTAATGCACCAATAATTAGTTCTCACAAATTCACACCAAATGATGAAGCTTATTACAACGATTATTGCTCAATTTCATCGTGGGTAGAAGAATTTAATAATGTTAATCAAAACTTCCCAATGATTTTTTATCAAAGTCAATACATGCATGATATAATTCAAAAATATAATTCAAATTACTTAAATTTAATTGGAATTGCTTCCATTATCCGAAAAAAAACAGTAAACGATATTTTTAATCTGATAATATACAGTTCAGTTGTTTTTGCAATACCCATTGTAATATATGAGTTAATCACTCCAACATATAATTCAATATTTTCAAATCAATTAGTTAACATTAACAACGGCGAAGTAATCTTTTCAAATTATCAATACTTTGACCAAAACAGTCGGCACGACAATATAAACAGTAGAATTTACGATAGTTTTAATCAAATAAAATCTCAGAGAAAATGAAATTAAATTTGACAAAATATTTTTTGGGAGCTTTATTTTTATTTGCGTTTCAGTTGCTATCAGCACAGGTTTCGGGCTATATGGGTAAGCGTTTGATTTTAAAATTTGACACCTATACCATCCCCTATTTTCCAATTGAAAATACTAGAAATTATCCAATAAATCATTTTCCTGTACGAAAAAATATTGGGGTTGAATATGTAGTAGGCAGAAATAGCTTAATTGGATTGTCATACGCTTTCAATTCAACTCAATTTCATTACTCAGATGATTTTGGAAAATTAAATAATAATGGTTTGTCCTTTTCATTTTCTTCATACCAAAGCAAACATGGAATAGCACCCATCGGAAAATTTTATCAATTTCGTTTAAATTATTTTAAATCCGAATATTCAATCAGAGTAAACGACTATTATGGAATGAGACAAACTAAAAAAACGGGTGAAACTCAAAACTTTATTTTAGGAATTGTTGTTGGAAATAGCGGTGTACTGTTCGATAGATTACTGTATAGTTATGGACTTCAATTCGGATATCGTTTAGGAACATTGATTAGTGTAATATTAGAACCCGATGAAGCGGTTGAATATTCGGTAAACCGTAGAAATCTATTTAACGAATTTTGGGGAATACATTTTGGATTGGGATTACTTTTATAGTAAAAAATCCAAAATTTAAATTTTAACATTAATATCTATAGCTATAATTTACGCTAAAATTACTGAATAATTAAATAATTTATCGTTTTAACTCTAAATTAATATTTTAGGATTTTTTTTTACACATAAAACCTTACCTTAAATCACAATTTAGAAAGTTTCCAAAAAAAACTCAAATAACTATATTTCAGACATTTGCAATAATAATCGATAAAAAAGACAACAATTGTGAATAAAAAAACAATGAAAAATAAAGCACATTATTAAAACTTTATAAATTTGCAGTTGATAATTAGAATTATTAGTAGGGTTTATAAAAATATAATATCGTGGTAACAGTTATTCTTTACGCAGTATTGGCATTATGCCTGATAGGTTTTTTAGCAGCGGTTATTTTATATTTTGTTTCAAACAAATTTAAAGTTATCGAAGATCCTCGAATTGATGAAGTTAGTGATCAACTTCCAGGTGCAAATTGTGGTGGTTGTGGCTATGCAGGATGCAGAAACTTTGCTGAAGCAATTGTTAAAGCAGGCAATATGGACAACTTAAGTTGCCCTGTTGGTGGAAATGCAGTATCGGCTAACATTGCTCCAATTTTAGGTATTGAAGTAGTTGAAAAAGACCCAACTATTGCAGTAGTTCGATGTAATGGAAGCAAGCAAAATGCCCCAGCAAAAGCAATTTATGATTCAGCTCAAACGTGTGCTTTTGCCAATGCTTTATTTGCTGGCGAAAGTGGTTGTCCTTATGGTTGTTTAGGTTGTGGCGATTGTGTGTCAGTTTGTCTATTTGATGCAATTTATATGGATACCGAAACAGGCTTACCTATTGTAATTGAAGAAAAATGTGTATCGTGTGGAGCTTGTGTTAAAGCATGTCCACGCAATATCATCGAAATTCGCTTACAAGGTAAAAAAAGTAGAAGAATATACGTAAATTGTATTAATAAAGAAAAAGGAGCAATTGCACGTAAAAACTGCTCTGTAGCATGCATTGGTTGCGGTAAATGCGTAAAAACTTGTGCTTATGATGCTATAACGATGGAAAACAATATTGCATACATTGATGGTACTAAATGCAAATTATGTCGTAAATGTGTTGCTGAATGTCCTACCGGAGCAATTGTAGAACTTAACTTTCCTCCACGTAAAGAGAAAGAAGTAATAGCGCAAAAAGAAAATAATGACTAAAAAATCGATTTTATTAACCAAATAAAATAGTAATACCTTGAGAACATTCAAATTAGGCGGAGTTCATCCTGAAGAAAATAAATTATCGGCAAGCAAACCGATAGAAACACTTCCTATACCTCAAAAGGTATATATCCCAGTTACACAACATTTGGGAGCACCATCAACCTTAGTTGTTGAAAAAGGAACAAATGTTAAAGTTGGTTCTTTACTCGCTAAAGCCGATGCTTTTATTTGTGCGAACGTGCACTCTCCTGTTTCTGGCGTAGTTGAAAAAATTGATGAAACCATTGACACTAGCGGATATCGTAAAAGTACAATAATTATTAATGTTGTTGATGACGAATGGGAATCAAGCATTGATAAATCAAATGGCTTAAAAAAAGAAATTACATTATCTGACAAAGATATTGTAGCTAAAATTAAAGAAATGGGTATTGTAGGTCTTGGTGGAGCAACTTTTCCAACTCACGTTAAGTATATGTTACCGCAAGGCAAAACCGCAAAATATTTAATTATTAATGCAGTTGAATGCGAACCTTATCTTACTGCCGACCATGTTATTATGCTCGAAAAGGCAGAAGAAACCATGATAGGAATTGAGATTTTAATGAAAGCCTTAGGCTCTGAAAAAGCATTAATTGGTATCGAAAATAACAAACCTGATGCAATTTCAAAAATGAGCGAAGTTGCAAAAAATTATCCAAACATTGAAGTTTATCCATTAAAAGTTAAATATCCACAAGGTGCAGAAAAACAATTAATAAAAGCACTAACTGGTCGCGAAGTTCCCTCTGGTAAATTACCTATTGAAGTTGGCTGTGTTGTTAATAACGTAGGAACTGCATTTGCGGTATATGAAGCGGTTCAAAAAAATAAACCACTTATCGAACGAGTAGTTACAGTAACCGGAAAATCAGTAAAAAATCCTTGTAATTTATTAGTTCGTATTGGTACACCTACCAGCCAACTTATCGAAAAAGCAGGTGGTCTTCCTGAAGATACCGGAAAAGTTATTTCAGGTGGTCCAATGATGGGAAAATCATTAAATTCATTAGAAGTTCCTGTTGTTAAAGGAACATCTGGGATATTAATCATGAATTTAAAAGAAGCGAAACGAACCGCATCTCAAAATTGCATTCGTTGCGGAAAATGTGTAACTGTTTGTCCAATGGGCTTAGAGCCATATATCCTGCAACTTTTTGCTGAAGGTCGAAATTTTGAAGAAGCTGAACAATATCATATTATGGATTGCATCGAGTGTGGGTCATGTCAGTATACTTGCCCTTCGCAACGAGCAATTTTAGATTTTGTTAGAGTTGGAAAAAGTAGAGTTGGAGCAATTATTCGTTCCAGAGCTGTATTACAATCAAAGTAAATTTAAGTCATATCATATAAAAGCACAAAATTATGAGTTTATTGACAGTATCAGGTTCTCCACATGTTCACTCAGGTGAAACCACAAAAAAAATAATGTTCGGAGTCATTATTGCATTAATGCCTGCAATGTTGGTTTCGTTTTATTATTTTGGTTTGAGTGCCATTATTTTAACCTTAATATCCGTTTTTGCTTGTTTAATTTTTGAATGGTTAATTCAAAAATTTATTTTAAAAGGCGAAACTACAATTTCTGATGGTTCAGCAATAATTACTGGATTATTACTTGCTTTTAATGTTCCTACAAGTTTGCCAATTTGGATGATTCTTATTGGAGCATTAGTATCAATTGGAGTAGCTAAAATGTCGTTTGGTGGTTTGGGTAAAAATCCTTTTAACCCAGCATTAGTTGGTCGTGTGTTTTTGCTCATCTCATTCCCAGTTGATATGACTACTTGGCCAAAGCCAGGTTTACCATTTGGAACTACTAACTTTTTAGTTGATGGATTAACAGGACCTACCCCTCTTGGAATTGTAAAAGAAGGTGTTAAACAAGGTCAAACTGTTGAACAACTTCAAAGTCATTTACCACATTATGCTGACATGTTAATGGGTCAAATGGGAGGCTCATTGGGAGAAGTTTCAGCAATAGCTATCATTATTGGCGGATTATTTATGTTATTTCGCAAAATTATAACTTGGCATATTCCTGTTGCGTTTATTGGAAGCACCCTATTATTTGCAGCAATATTATGGCAAATTGCCCCACAGCATTATGTAAATCCTTTTTTCCATCTTGTAACTGGTGGTTTAATGTTAGGGGCGATTTTTATGGCAACCGATATGGTAACATCACCCATGAGTAAATCAGGGCAACTCGTGTTTGGGCTTGGATGCGGAGTTTTAACAATATTAATAAGAGTTTGGGGAGCTTATCCCGAGGGTGTATCATTTGCAATTTTACTTATGAATGCAGTTACACCATTGATTAACAAAGGATTTAAACCTAAAAAATTTGGGGAGGTAATCAAAAATGGCTAAAAAATTAGAATCGACATTATTAAACATGATATTATCATTGTTTTTTATTTCGGCAGTAATGTCTGCTTCTTTGGGTTATGTTTATTCTTTAACCAAAGAACCCATTGAAAAATCACAAAAGGCTGCTGAAACTAATGCTATTAAGCAAGTAACACCTGATTTTGACAATACCCCAGTAGCTAAAGAAATCGATGGATTAACCTATTATGAAGTTACAAAAGGTGGTCAAGCTGTTGGTTGTGCTGTTAAAACATATACTGAGATTGCATTTTCCGGAAGATTTGATTTAATGGTTGGATTTTTAAATGACGGCACAATAAATAAAATTGCAGTTTTAGATCAAAAAGAAACTCCAGGCTTAGGTACTAAAATGATGGAGCCAAAATTTAAAGATCAATTTAATAATAAAAATCCTGGAACTTGGAAGATGGCTGTGAAAAAAGATGGTGGTGAAGTAGATGCAATAAGTGCAGCAACTATTAGTTCCAAAGCATATTGCAATGCTGTGCAAAAAGCTTACGATGGTTTTATGAAAAATTTTGGAAACAAGAGCAACCCAACAACCGTTGCTGATTCAACTAAGAAAGGAGAATAATTATGGGAAATCTTAAACACTTAATAAACGGAATTTTTAAAGAAAATCCATCTTTTGTATTGGTTTTAGGAACTTGTCCTGCTTTAGCAGTTACAACTTCTGCTTTCAATGGAATGGGGATGGGTGCTGCTACTACTTTTGTATTAGTTTTTTCAAATCTTTTTATTTCACTTTTGAAAAATTTTATCCCAAATAAAGTTCGTATTGCTGCATTTATCATTGTGATTGCCTCATTTGTTACAATTGTTGATTTAGTAATGAAAGCATTTACTCCTGATTTATATAAGGCTTTAGGAGTATTTATACCTCTTATTGTTGTAAATTGTATTATTTTAGGACGTGCAGAAGCTTTTGCACAAAAAAACTCTCCAATAGCATCAATTATGGATGGAATCGGAATGGGATTAGGATTTACTTTAGCACTTACTCTTATGGCAAGTTTTAGAGAATTACTTGGCAATGGTTCAATTTTCGACATCAAACTTGTTAGTGAAAATGCTAAAACAATTTTAATTTTTATTCTTCCTCCAGGTGCATTTATGACATACGGATACTTAATAGCAATCATGAATTCTTTTAAACGTAAATTTAACATGTAATTACTATGGAATACATCAAAATAATTATATTAGCCCTATTCGTAAACAATGTAGTGCTTGCACAATTCCTCGGAATTTGTCCTTTCCTTGGAGTATCTAATAAAGTAAACACATCAATGGGTATGGGTGCTGCCGTAATATTCGTTATGGCTTTAGCAAACCTCGTTACTTATTTTATTTATACGTATCTTTTAATTCCTCTTGGTGTTGAGTTTATGCAAACCATTACTTTTATATTTGTTATTGCTACCTTAGTTCAAATTGTTGAAATAATTCTTAAAAAAGCTGCTCCTTCTCTATATCAAGCATTAGGAATATACTTACCTCTTATTACTACTAACTGTGCTGTTTTGGGTATTGCATTGCTCGCAATTACTAAAAAATACGACTTACTTCAAAGTGTTACATACGCAACAGCCACAGCGGTTGGTTTTACAATTGCCTTAGTTTTATTGGCAGGTTTACGTGAACAAATGGAAACCACAGGTTATCCTAAAGGCATGAAAGGTTTTCCTATTACCTTACTCACAGCTAGCTTATTAGCTATGGCTTTTATGGGATTTTCGGGAATGATAAAATAAAACAACAACATAGAACACAATCGAAAAGTGGTTGCTTTAGGGCAACCATTTTTTTATTTTAATTAAGTACGTTAAAATACTGAAACAATGACATGTATTCCTGTTTTATATTCTGATAATGCAAAAAAAAACGTAAATTTGCCTATTATTAGAAAAAAGAAAGACAATTAATGGCTAATTCAAATTTCATAGATTACGTTAAAATTTATTTCCGTTCGGGAAAAGGTGGTGGTGGTTCTGCTCATTTAGCTCGTTATGCTGGCGAACCAAAAGCAGGTCCCGACGGCGGTGATGGCGGACGTGGAGGACATATTATTTTGAGAGGAAATTCTCAATTATGGACACTTTTACATCTAAAATACACTAAACACGTTATTGCCGAAGATGGCAAAAATGGTTCAAAACAACAAAGTTTTGGCGCTGATGGTAAAGATCAATATATAAACGTTCCTGTTGGAATTATTGTTCGTGATGCCGAAACTGGAGAAATAGAAGCCGAAATTATGGAAGATGGGCAAGAAGTTATTTTGTTAAAAGGTGGTCGTGGCGGTTTAGGCAATACACACTTCAAAAATTCAGTTCGTCAAACTCCACGTTTTGCACAACCGGGTGAACCCGCCATTGAAGGTTGGAAAATTATTGAATTGAAACTTTTAGCAGATGTTGGTCTGGTTGGTTTTCCTAATGCTGGAAAATCAACATTAATTTCAGTTATTTCAAATGCAAAACCAAAAATTGCCGATTACCCCTTCACAACCATTATCCCAAATTTAGCAATGGTTGGCTATCGCGACCATCGAAGTTTTGTAATTGCAGATATTCCAGGAATTATTGAAGGTGCTAGTCAGGGAAAAGGATTAGGCTTACGTTTTTTACGCCATATCGAACGAAATTCTTTACTTCTTTTTATGATTCCTGCCAACTCAGATTCAATCAAAAAAGAATACAAAATACTATTGAACGAACTAAAAGTTTATAACCCAGAGTTACTTGACAAACAACGTATTTTAGCTATAACCAAAATTGACTTACTTACTGAAACCGAACTTAAAACCATTAAGAAAAAAACACCAACTGAATTGCAGGTAGTTTATATATCTTCGCATACTGAAAAAGGATTGATGGAATTAAAAGATGCAATTTGGGCAGCATTAAATAAATAATTTAATCGATGATAAATTTCCTCGAAAAAATAGATTTACAATTACTACTTTTAATAAATGGAGCTCACTCTCCCCTATTTGATTCGTTGATGTGGTGGCTTTCGTTAAGTACTATATGGATTCCACTTTATTGCTTTTTATTGTTTATACTTTTCAAAAAATACCAAAACCAATTTTGGAAAATCATTGTAATTATTATTATAAGTGTTACATTAACCGATGGAATTAGTTCAGGTATTATTAAACCTTCCGTTAAACGATACCGACCTAGTCATAATTTAGAAATTAAAGAGAAACTATATCTTCACCAATATTCCAATGGCACATTTTATAAAGGTGGCACTTATGGGTTTGTTTCTTCTCATGCTGCAAACAGTTTTGGTATTGCAACATTAATAATTCTTTTATTAGGTCGTTTTTCAAAACAATATTATTGGTTAATTTTATGGGCAATCGCGATTTCATATAGCAGAATTTATTTAGGCGTTCATTATCCATCTGATATTGTAGGTGGTTTTCTTGTAGGAATTTCTTCGACTTTTATCGCATTTTATTTTGCTAAAAAATTATTAAAATTCAACGTTAATTTAGATACTTACAAAAGATGAGAAAAAATAGCAACCTATTTCTTTTATTGTTTTTTATTTATCTAAGTATGGGTAGTTTAATGAGTCAAACTCAAATTCAATTGATTAAAGCAAAAACGCTCGAATACGACGAAAATATAAAAAAAGACGTAAAACGAATTATTGGAGATGTTGTTTTTGAACATGATGGAGCCATTTTATACTGCGACAGTGCCTGGTTATACGATAAAACAAACAGTGTAGATGCCTTTGGTAAAATATTAATTCAAGTTAATGATACTGTTAGTATTACAGGCGAATTCATTAACTATTATGGGGATACAAAAATTGCAAATATTGAACGTAATGTTATCATGAAGGATAATAATTCAACGTTAACTTCTAATAAAATACTTTTTGATAGAAATACTAATTTAGCATATTATTACACTGGTGGCGAACTTAAAGATGCTGAAAACAAACTGACATCTAAAATTGGGACGTATAATACTCAAACAAAAATTGTTTATTTTAAAAAAGATGTAGTTTTAGTTAACCCACGCTTTAAACTCGAATGCGACACCTTAATTTTTGATTTAAACACCGAAATAGCATATTTTCCATCAAAAACAGTTGGAACTTCCAACGAAAACTACATGTACTGCGAAGATGGTTGGTACGAAACCCGAACTGATATTACAATGCTTAAAATTAATGCATACTTAAACAATAAAAAACAAACGATTAAAGGTGATAGTATCTATTTTGAACAACTTACAAAATTCGGTTTAGCTTGGTCAAATGTAACGTTATTCGACAGCATTCAAAATATAATTCTATCTGGAAATTTTTGTAAATTAAATAATAAAGATGGATACTCATTTGTAACTGACAAGGCATTAGCTCAAATGATAGACTACAGAGATACGTTGTATTTACATGCGGATACCATTAAAATGACTTTTGACACCTCTCAAACTGCCCGATTTATTTTTGCATACAATAATTGCTTTATCTACCGGAGCGACTTACAAGGATATACTGACTCATTAACCTATTCTGTAGCCGATTCTATTATATTTATGAATAGAAATCCTATTATTTGGGCAGAAGAAAATCAATTAAAAGCCGATACGGTAACTATTTTTATGAAAAATCAGCAATTTGATAAAATTTTCATGAATGGTTTTGCTTTTATTTCAAATAAAATCGATGATGTCAGATTCAACCAAATTAAAGGCAAAAACATGGTTGGATATTTTCAGAATAACGAGTTATATAAAATTGATGTAGAAGGAAATGCAGAAAGCTTATACTTTATTGAAGAAAATAATAAGCAGTTAATTGGAGTAAATAAAACCGAATCGTCATTTATGACACTGTTGCTTGAACACAACGATTTTTCTACCATTACAGTATCCGGATCACCAAAGGCAATAATGTATCCATGGGAAAAAATGACTACCGAAGAGAAGCTTTTAAAAAATTTTATTTGGCTAAGTGATTTTAGACCAAACTCTTATTTAGAACTTTTTATTTTACACGATAAATTATCAAGTGGAAAAATTTCGCTTATTAAAGATAAAAAACGAAATAAGTAGCTTATAAATCTTTTTTTTGGTGATTTAAAATAACTTTAAAATGTGGTGAATCCCAAAAAACGGAGAATTTATTGGCATTTAATTGATCGGGTTGATCAATATTAAGAATATCCTTGTGATATTCATCTTTTAAAACTTTCCAAATTAACTCTGTACAAAAGAATTTTGTTGAATCTTTAACGTCAAAATCACTATCGAAAGGAATCTGTTGATGAAGGTAATAATTTGCTCTTTCGCTAATGGCACTATTTGATTTTCCGTCATTCGATATAAAACGAACAACAATGACTGTGTTTGGTTGACTTTCTTGAATAAATTTATTGATTTCGCAAGTTTGAACACCATCCACATCTGACAAGGAACTTGAAACCGAATGAATAATAACAATACTATCCGGATTTGGACGTCGAACAATTGCACAATGCGAAATTCGATATTCTTCGCTTAATGTTTTGGAAATAGATTCGCTAACAATACCAAAGCCCTGTCTTAAAATAATGTCTCCATCTTGCAAGGAGTCCATTTCGGCTTTGGATAAGCGATATTTATTATGCAATTGTTCCTGTTCACTCTTATATTCATAAGCGAACAGGAACAATGTAATTAGTACTAATGTTGATACAATAAATAAAGAAATTTTAATAAGCTTCTTTTTCACTGTATCTTAATAGTATAGAATTATTTTGCAGGTGCAGTTTCTGTTTCAGTTGCAGGTGCTGTTTCTGTAGTAGGTTCTTCAGTTACTGCTGGTTCTTCTGCTGGTTGTTCTTTCTTTTGTTCAACTAACCATTTGTCGTTTTGTTTAACAAGATTCAACGTTTCAGCTTCTTCTTTGTCACCAGTTTTTACTTTACAGTTACATACAGCTTTGTCGTCTTTAACTTCACATTTCATGTCTTTAATTTCAACTTTTTGTTCAGCTGCTTTTTTAGCTTCGTCACCTGCCATACCTGACATTTGAGCTAAGAAATCGATAGTACCTTTTGATTCTTCAGTTACTAATTCTTTTGCTTTGTCAAATTCCATTTTTGCAATGTGAGTTAAATAGGCTTCTGCTACAGCTTCTGGAGTGTTTGATTTTTTGCAAGAGTTGAAAGATACAACTGCTACGAAAACTAATACTAAACTTAATACTTTTTTCATTTTTTTTTGTTTTAATTGATAATAGTTTAATTACTTTCCAATTGCAAATATCTATAAAAAAATCGAATATGCAAAGAAATTTTGCTTTTTTTGTTTAAAAATTATCAACATTATTAACAATGAACATACTCGACAATCTTAAAGCATTGATTATTAAACTAAACCAAAACAATAATTATCATCCACATAATGAATTTAATCCTTTATTAAATAGGAATACACTCGAAAACAACTTAATGAATGATTCAAAACCAATTAATAGCGCTGTGGTTTTAATATTATTTAATAAAAATTCTACTACTTATTCCATTTTGATTAAACGATCAAATTACGAGGGTAAGCATAGCGGACAAATTGCACTGCCAGGTGGAAAATATGAAAACTCCGACCATAACACAAAAAACACTGCTATTAGAGAAGTTTATGAAGAATTAGGAATTAATATTTTGGAAAATCAAATAATTGGTGAATTAAACAGCATTTACATACCAATTAGCAATTTTAACGTTTTTCCTTATGTTGCATTTATTGATGAACCAACTATTACTATTAATAAGTTTGAGGTTGAAGAATGTATAATTTATCCTATCTCCGATTTAATTAACCCTAAGTCTATAACTAATATTAACCTGAAAATTAATAATGACACTATAAAAGCTCCAGCATTTAAAATAAAAAATCATGAAGTTTGGGGTGCAACCTCCATGATTTTAAATGACTTTAAATATCGAATTATTGATTCGATAACGTAAGTTTTTTTTAATTAATTTACTAATACATCAAATTCTCCAATTAATGATGATTTTTTTACACTTAGTGCCGAAGCATAACCTAAAACAAACATCAATTTAAATTTCGACACTTTCATTTTTCGATAATCAATGTACGCTGATTTTTTTTCGGATTTTAAAGAAGGATAAAATTCACTCATAGGCAATTTTTATTAATTTTTATGTTATGATTTTTAAACGCACTTTAGTTTCTTTTATTGTATTGTAGACGTAAAAAAAGTTGAACGTTAATTTTCAACTTTTTTTTTAATCTTATAACTAATAAATTGTACTTAGAAATTTAAAACAATCTCTTTTTCATTTATAATCTTTCGTAAGTTAATTAATGCATACCTCATTCTTCCAAGTGCTGTATTTATGCTTACATTAGTTTGTTCGGCAATATCTTTAAAACTCATATCCTGAAAATGCCTCATATACATAACTTCGCGTTGCTCTTCGGGTAGAAATTGCAATAAATTTTTAACGTCGGTGTGAATTTGATTCATTATTATTTTATCCTCAATTGAAAGCTCTTGACCGTAAATAACATCAAAAATATCAAAATCGTCATCGCTTTCAACGATAGGCATACGATTATTTCTTCTAAAATAATCTATGCTTAAATTGTGAGCAATCCGCAATATCCATTGAATAAACTTACCCTCTTCGTTATACTTTCCAGATTTTACGGTGTGAATAACTTTTAAAAAGGTATCTTGATAAATATCGTCTGCAATATCACGATTATTTACTATCATCATAATATAGCCAAAAACTTTTTTGCTATAACGATTAATTAATACTTCAATTGAGTGATTATTCCCTTTAATATACTCTTGTATTAATTGATTATCGGTTATCTCATGATTTTTCATGACATGCTCCTTTCTTTTTAGTTTATTTGAAAAGAGTAGAAATTTTACCGATAATCCTCCTTTGTTAGTTGTTATTAAATGCAAAAATACAACAATTTTTAAGATTTGTCAAGTATTTATTGTGTATTTTTGTACCCCAATCAATACCACTTACATCTATATTGCTGATTATGAGCGAAATAATTTTAAAAAAAAATAATTTTATTTTTATAAAAGGTGCACGCGTTAACAATTTAAAAAACATTTGTGTTAATATTCCTATAAATAAATTCGTAGTTATTACTGGATTATCTGGTTCTGGGAAATCTTCTTTAGCTTTTGACACACTTTATGCCGAAGGTCAACGAAGATATGTTGAAAGTTTAAGTTCTTATGCACGACAGTTTTTAGATAGAATTGCAAAACCTAATGTTGAGCAAATAAATGGCATTCCACCTGCTATTGCGATACAGCAAAAAACAAATACTCGTAATCCTCGTTCTACGGTTGGAACTTCTTCTGAAATTTATGAATATCTTAAATTATTATACGCTCGAGTTGGAAAAACCTACTCTCCTATTTCAAATAACATTGTAAAACGACACACCATTGAAGATGTAATTAATTTTTTAAATGAACAAAATCCACATTCTACAATTTTTATTTATTCAAATATAAATCCAAAACAAAACAGAAATATTACTGAGGAACTAAAAGTATTGCTTCAAACCGGTTACAGCAGGGTTTTATATAAAAGTGAAGTGATTAAAATTGACCAAGTATTGTCGTCTTCTTTCGATATTAAAAAAAACGATATAAAACTCTTGATTGACAGAATTAGACTTGATTCTGAGCAAAATGGAAGTAATAGAATTACAGACTCGATTGAAACAGCATTTTTTGAAGGTAACGGTAGTTGTTTTATAAAAGTAATAGAAGACAATTCTGATAAAATTATTGATATTGGGTTTAATAATCGATTCGAGATAGATGGAATTTCATTTGAAGAACCTAGTGTAAATTTATTTAGTTTCAATAATCCTTATGGAGCTTGCAAAACTTGTGAAGGATTTGGAAGCACAATTGGGATAGATGAAGACTTAGTTTTTCCAGATAAAACAAAATCGGTATTTGATGATGCTATTTCATGTTGGAAATTTGATAGCACCAAAGAATGGAAAGATAAACTTTTAAAAACAGCCTATCAATTTAATTTCCCCATTCATCGCTCAATCGAAAATTTAAGTCCAGAGGAATACAAGTTATTATGGACTGGTAACTCATTTTTTTATGGAATAAACAAATTTTTCGAGCACCTCGAAGAGCATAATTACAAGATTCAAAATCGAGTTTTTATTTCCCGATTTCGTGGTAAAACTGTTTGTCCTGAATGTAAGGGAAGCAGACTTAGGTCGGATGCACAATTTGTAAAAATAAAAGGCAAATCAATTACCGACATCGTATTAATGTCGATAAATGATTGTTTGCATTTTTTTGAAAATGTTGAATTTATTGAAGAATACGATAGAAAAGTTTCAGAACGATTAATTATTGAAATAACGAATCGACTAAAGCTGATTAATGATATTGGGTTGGGATATTTAACGTTGAATCGATTATCAAATACACTATCGGGTGGAGAAACACAACGCTTAAATATTGCCGCAGCAATTGGAAGCAGTTTAGTAGGATCTATGTACATATTAGACGAGCCTAGTGTTGGATTACACCCTCGTGACACACAAAAATTAATTAAAATTTTAAAACGACTTCGCGATATCGGAAATAGTGTAATCGTGGTTGAACATGATGAAGATATTATTAAAGAAGCCGACCATATTATTGATATTGGTCCAGATGCTGGAAGGCTTGGCGGAAATATTGTTTATGAAGGTAATTTTTCCAATTTAATCAAATCGGAAACTCACACTGCCTTGTATCTTAGTGGTCGCAAAATCATTCCAATTCCAAAATCGAGGAGAAAATGGAAAAATTTTATTACTATTAATGGTGCACGTGAAAATAATTTAAAAAACATTACCGTTAAAATTCCTTTAAATTGCATTACAGTTTTTACTGGAGTAAGTGGTTCAGGTAAAACCACACTAGTTAAAAAAACTTTATTCATAGGACTAAAACGAATAAAAGGAGGAATTGCCGAAAAAGCAGGAAAGCATTCTGATATTTCGGGAGATATTAATGAAATAAAAAATATTGAACTTGTAGATCAAAATCCCATTGGTCGTTCATCTCGTTCCAATCCAGCTACATTTATTAAAGCATTTGATGATATTAGAGAGTTTTTTTCTGATATTCCAACTGCAAAAGTTAGAGGTTATAAACCTGGTTATTTTTCGTTTAACGTTGCTGGAGGAAGATGCGATGAATGTGAAGGTGAAGGAGTTGTTAGAATTGAAATGCAATTTATGTCTGATGTAGAATTAGTTTGTGATAGTTGCAAAGGTAAACGATATAAAGATGATGTGTTAGAAATTAAATATAATGATTGTTCTATATCGGACATACTTGATATGACGGTTAACCATGCCATAGAGTTTTTTAAACAAGCAAAACAAACAAGTGCAACTAAACGAATAATTGACAAACTGATTCCTTTACAAAATGTTGGACTTGGATATTTAAAAATGGGGCAATCTTCAAGCTCTTTATCAGGTGGAGAAGCCCAACGATTAAAACTTGCTTCCTTTTTAACAAAAGGTTCAAACTCACTCCCTACCCTTTTTATTTTAGATGAACCCACAACTGGACTTCATATTCATGATATTTCTAAATTAAGTTATGCGTTTGATTTATTAATTGAACAAGGACATAGTATTGTCATAGTTGAGCATAACCAAGAAGTTATAAAATGTGCCGATTGGGTGATTGATTTAGGACCAGAGGGAGGAGAAAAAGGTGGAAATATTGTATTTGAAGGTACTCCTGAAGAATTAATCAATGTCAAAGAGTCGCATACAGGCAAACACTTATTATCCAAGTTTCAATAAAAAAAGTGCCTAAATTATTTAGGCACTTTTTAAAATCAATTGTACACAATTACCAATCAACAGTTATTACCCCTTTTTAGTTCCAGGATTTTTAACGATTGAATCTCTCATCGTTGTATCAGCCTTAATATTTTCCATTTTATAGTAATCCATGATTCCTAAATTACCTGATCGAAATGCTTCCGCGATCGCTTTTGGAACTTCAGCTTCAGCTTCGATTACCTTTGCACGAGCTTCTTGAGCTTTTGCTAACATTTCTTGTTCAAGAGCAACAGCCATTGCTCTACGTTCTTCGGCTTTAGCCTGAGCAATATTTTTATCGGCACTTGCTTGATCCATTTGAAGAATGGCACCAATATTTTTACCCACATCAATATCTGCAATATCAATGGATAAAATCTCGAATGCTGTACCAGAATCTAATCCTTTTTGAAGTACAACTTTTGAAATGCTATCAGGGTTTTCGAGCACTTCTTTGTGTGATAAGGCAGAACCAATAGCTGAAACAATACCTTCGCCAACACGAGCTATAACAGTATCTTCACCAGCACCACCAACTAATTGACGAATATTTGCACGAACCGTAACACGAGCTTTGGCAATTAATTGAATACCATCTTTTGCAACAGCTGCAACAGGAGGTGTGTTTATTACCTTAGGATTAACCGACATTTGGACCGCTTCAAACACATCACGACCGGCTAAGTCAATAGCAGTAGCTGATTTAAAACTTAATTCAATATTCGCTTTGTCAGCCGAAATTAAAGCATTTACAACTCGTTGAACACGACCACCGGCAAGATAATGTGCCTCCAATTCATTTCTATTTAAAGGAACTCCTGCTTTTGTTCCAATAATTAATGAATTTACAATAACAGATGGTGGCACCTTTCTCCATCTCATTAAAATTAGTTGAACTAATGAAATTCTAACTCCCGACACAAGAGCCGAAAACCATAATCCTATTGGAACCATCCATAAGAATAGCCATAAAATTATAATAACTCCTACAGCAATAGCTGCAAACATTCCTAAATCATTCATATTGGTTAATTTTTGGGTTTAACAATTATTTTATTTTTATTAATTTTAATAACAACTATTTCGGTATTGGGGTCAACAAACAAGCCCTGAGTGTCAACTTCAAAAATTTCATCATTTAGTCGAGCTTTTCCACTTGGTGCAAGTCGTGATATTGTAATTCCTTCGGTTCCAATTTCAACTTTATGTTCGTCTATTTCATTAACCTTAGAATCGATATTTGTATTTAACATTAACTTTCGCCAAGTTTTTGTTCGAAGCGAAATGACAATTAAAATTAATAAAAAGAGTATGGTGGATATCAATGTAATATTGCCTGCAATCGTGCCGTATTGATAATATGCTTCATAAATTCCAAATATTAGGCTAGAAAAACCAAAAATACCAACTACACCAAAACCCGGTATAACAAATATTTCGAGAATCAAAGCTACAATTCCTATTAAAATAAAAAATACTATTATTCCCCAGCTCATATTTTTTTACTGTATTTCGGCAATTAAGCCTCGTTTGTTAATGGAGTTATACATCGGTTTTAACACTTTTTTATCCCCTTGTTTAACCGAGCATTTTCCTCTATAATGAGCTATCCATGCACATTGCTCAGCTTGTAAGGGTTCATGATTACAAATATCAACAAGTGTTTCAACCACATAATCAAAGGTGTTAAAATCATCGTTAAATAAAATTAGTTGAGACATTGATTTGGAATCAACGTCAGAACTAATATTTGTTTGTGTTTTTTCCTTAATCATAAATTTTAAAATAGATGTTTCAAATATAATACTTTTTTATTTAAAAAAGAAAAAAATAAAATAATTTTATTTTAAATTGTGATAGGGATACCGTCTACTTTTTCAGTTAGGGCAAGCTTAACTACTTCGTCCATTGTTTCTACAAAAAAGAAGTTTAAATCTTTTCTATATTTTTCTTCAATTTCAAGAATATCTTTTTCATTTTCTTTGCTGAGTATAATTTTAAAAATTGAAGCACGTCGCGCAGCTAACATTTTTTCTTTAATTCCACCAACCGGCAGAACTTTTCCACGAAGGGTAATTTCGCCTGTCATGGCAAAATTGAAATTTACAATTTTTCGAGTTAAAGCCGAAACCATCGCAGTTAAAAGTGTAATTCCCGCAGATGGACCATCTTTTGGAGTAGCTCCTTCGGGTACATGAATATGTACATTAACTTTTTCGAGAAACTCAATAGGTATTCCAAAATCTTGACTATGTGATTTTATGTATTCAAATGCTATGGTAGCCGATTCCTTCATCACATCGCCTAAGTTTCCGGTAATAGACAACATTCCTTTTCCACGACTTACCGATGCTTCTACAAATAATATTTCTCCTCCAACCGATGTCCATGCTAAGCCAACAGCTACGCCAGAAATAGATTGCTTCAAGGCTTTTTCTCGTTTAAACATCGGTGGACCCATGACTTTTTCTATTTCTTCGACACTAAATTTTGGAACAAAAAACTCGTCCATTGCTTTAAAACGAGCTTTAGAACGTATCATTTTTGCAACATTTCGTTCTAAACTTCTAACTCCCGATTCGAGAGTATAATCGTTGATTAATTTTTGAATAACCGAAGAAGAAAAATTCACATCTGATTTATTTAAGCCGTGTTCAATAAGTTGCTTAGGGATTAAGTGATTTTTAGCTATAAATTCTTTTTCTTCCATCGAATAGCCAGAAATTTCAATAATTTCCATTCTATCGCGAAGAGCTGGATGAATAGTGTTTAAATTATTTGCGGTAGCTATAAATAAAACTTTTGATAAGTCAAATCCTGTTTCAAGAAAATTATCATAAAATGAGCTATTTTGTTCAGGGTCAAGAACTTCTAACAAAGCTGCTGAAGGATCTCCGTTAATGTTCATTCCTAGCACTTTATCTATTTCGTCTAACACAAATACTGGATTTGCTGATTTAGCTTTTTTAATATTTTGAATAACTCTGCCAGGCATAGCCCCGATATATGTTTTGCGATGTCCTCTAATTTCCGATTCATCACGTAAACCACCTAATGAAACCCTGATATATTTTCGTCCTAAGGCATTTGCAATGGATTTACCAAGTGATGTTTTACCAACCCCTGGCGGACCATACAAACATAAAATAGGCGATTTCATATCCCCTTTAAGTTTAAGAACTGCCAAATAGTCAATAATTCTATCTTTAACTTTTTCTAATCCGTAATGGTCTTTATCTAAAACTTTTCGACAATGTTTTAAATCTAAATTATCAACTGTAAATTCTTGCCAAGGTAATTCCACAAAAGTTTCTAAATAATTTACCTGAACCGAATAATCGGGCGATTGAACATTTAATCGGCTTAATTTTTTAAGTTCTTTATCAAATATTTCCGCTGTTTCTTTATCCCATTTTTTTAAGGATGCACGTTCTTTAAAACTCTTTATTGATTCTTCGATTGGATTACCACCAAGCTCTTCCTGAATAGTTTTCAGTTGTTGTGAAAGAAAATAGTCGCGTTGTTGTTTATCGATATCAATTTTCACCTTTCGTTGAATACTATTTTTAAGTTCTAAAAGTTCCAACTCACGAGACAATAAGCCTAAAACCTCGGATGCACAGATTATTATATTGTTCATTTCTAATAATCGCTGTTTTTCTTGAATATCAGCGGTTAAATTAGAAGATACAAAATTTATAAGATATTGAGAAGTTTCAATATTTTTTATAGCAAAAGCAGCATCTGAAGGTATGTTTGGAGAATTTTCAATAATTTGCAGTGAAAGATCTTTAAGCGATGAAATAGTTGCTTTAAAATCACGATTATTTAGGGCTTGTTTGTTATTAACAACCATCTCAAAAACCTCAACTTTAGCCATGTGATATGGCTCGGTTTGGATTATTTCAACAATTTGAAATTTTTTAATACCTTGAATAATAATAGTAGTGCTTCCATCAGGCATTTGTAATGATTTGATTATACGAGCAAGGGTCCCAATTTTATATAAATCATCGGCACTAGGATCTTCAATATTTTGATCGCGTTGGGTTACTACTCCCACAAGTTTTTCAGTTTTATAATAATCTTTTACTAATTGAATTGATTTATCGCGACCCACAGTAATTGGGATAACAACACCTGGGAAAAGCACGGTATTTCGAAGTGGTAAAATTGGCAATAATTCGGGCATTGGAGTATTGCTAATAAAATCTTCATCTTCGGCACTTAAAAGAGGTATAAATTCAGCATCATTACTTAAAATGTCAGAAAGTTCAAAAAGGGATTTATTTTTCATTTAAAAATTTCAGTTTATGGTTGATAATAAAAGCGACATTTTGTCATATATCTTTTGAAATATATAAAAAATATCTCAAAACTTAATAAGCCAAATTTAATACCAACGATTAAAAATGCTTATTAACATGAAAAAAAGTCAGTTAACATTAGAATCTAAGCTTACGATTTTGATGTGTATTTTGAAAAACTGCATCTAAAATCTTTTTATCATTTTCGGTAAATTCGATTCCTCTTCTTTCCCAAACTCTTCGAGCGACATCGATTGCTTTGTTTGACGAATATGTAGCTAAACCGGCAGTACCTCCCCATGAATAAGAAGGAATAAAATTACGTTGATAACCCGATCCAAAAATATTAGCACAAACACCTATCACAGTACCTGTGTTAAACATTGTATTAATGCCGCATTTTGAATGGTCGCCCATTATTGTACCACAAAATTGCAAGTTAGTATTAATAAAAGTTTGGCTAGTATAATTCCAAAGACGAACATTATCGTATGTATTTTTAAGGTTTGACGTGTTAGAGTCGGCTCCAATGTTGCACCACTCACCTATAACGGAATTACCAAAGAAACCTTCGTGAGCTTTGTTTGAATAACCAAAAATAACTACATTATTAAGTTCTCCACCAACTTTAGAATATGGACCAACGGTTGTACCTCCATATATTTTAGCTCCCATTTTAATTTGAGCACATTTACCTAAAGCAAATGAGCCTCTAATGAGAGAACCTTCCATTATCTCGGAGTCGGCACCAACATAGATTGGACCATTAGAAACATTTAATATTGCTCCTTCAATTATTGCTCCCGACTCAATAAAAAGTTGGCTTTCATCACCAATTAACGTATTAGTTTTTGACAATGTTTGTGATTTTTTACCTTTAGTTAAAAATTTAAAGTCAGCTTTTATTTGTTCATCATTATACACAAAAATGTCCCAGGTATTATAAAGCTTAGTAATAGGTAAATCAAAATGAACAATTTCTTCGCCTACTGAGGAATCCAACTCGTCTTCAACATCTTCAGCAATCATTTCAGAATCGGATATCTCATCGCCTGAGATTTGATAAGCTATTAAAATCTCACCCGAAATAAGAGACTGATTTGGTTTAAGAGATTTAATTTTTTCAACCAACTCAGTTGTTGGAATAATTGATGCATTAATCAAGGTGTTAAAGTCTTCTTTTACCATAACGTATTTATCCGCCAAATAAGGCTCAGTAAGAGTGGACGTTTTAGTATTGAGAAAATGCTCCCATTTTTCGCGAATTGTAAGTATACCCACTCTAATATCGGCTATTGGTCGTGTGAATGTAAACGGCAATAGATTTCCACGTGAATTATCGTCAAACAAAATGTAATTCATAAGCAATTATTTAAAAGATTTCGTAGTTTGATTTCATTGTTCAAATATAATAATAAAAAAAGTTCTAATGCATAATAATTACTATTGTTGTCAACATTATTTTGTTAATTCTATCACTACTTTCATAAAAAAAAGCAGGTTCATTTTATTGAACCTGCCTTAAAGTATCTCAAATAAAATTATTCTGACTTTTTGTCGTAATGTTTTTTATATTTATTGATAAATTTATCAACACGACCAGCAGTATCAACAAGTTTCATTTTACCAGTGAAAAATGGGTGAGAAGTGTTTGAAATTTCAAGCTTAATCAATGGATATTCTTTACCGTCTTCCCAAACAATAGTATCTTTCGTTTTAACGGTTGAACGAGTCATGAACGAATATTCGTTCGACATATCTTTAAAAACAACTAATCTGTAATCTGAAGGATGAATGTCTTTTTTCATTTCGAGTCTTTATTAAATTGGAGTGCAAAATTACATGTTTAAAATTTAATATCAAAACTTTCAACTATTTTTTTTCAATTCTAAACAAAATTTTAACACATCAATACCATCTGCATAGTCGTTTAGTGCTGGATATTGTGCTTTTCCTAAATGATTTTTTGAAAATAATTCATTTTCCGAAACGATACACTGAATGTTTGATGTTAAAACTTCTAAATCTTTTTTAAGTTCATTTTCCGAATCATATTCCTCGTAATAAACTACAGATAAAGGAGATACCAAGTGTTCATCACGTTTAAGCATTACAAATCCAGCATCTAAAAAAGGAGTTTTATTTACCAAATAAATTGATTTATAATACTCATAGTTATTAAAGTATTTTGAATGATTCGTTAAAATGGAATTATAGTTTTCAAAAGCAAGCATCAATTTTGAAATATCATAATTTTTAGGCACAAAAACCTTTGAAACACTTCGACACCCCATTCCAAAATAGATAAAAATATCATCCGAAAGCTTTAGTAAATCTTCATTCGTTTCGTTCCCCGACAAAACGGCAACACTGTTTCGATGTCCACGAATTATGGAAGGGTATGAAGAAAAATAATAATCAAAATATCGTTTCGTATTATTACTCCCAGTAGCAATAACTGCCTCAAAATTATTTAATGTAGAATTTTCAAATCGAATATAATCTGCAAATTCTGGCTCAATTAACATCAATACATCTACCACTTTTTTAATTAAAGGATCTTTCGAAGATTCTTTAATAATGGCTTTGTTCCCCGAGATTAATACTGACAATAAATCATGAAATCCAACCAAAGGAATATTTCCAGCCATAATGATAGCTATTTTTTTTCCTTTTTCCTCTTCAAGTAGCTCCGAATTATAGTATCGAAGCCAATTTTCTATATTAATTGGGGTTAAATTTTCGGCTATTTGTCTTAGTGAAAAACGAACAAACGATTCAATAAACCATGGATTTGAATGTTTTGCTGTATCTATCCATTGCTTCACTTCAACTATTAAAATTTCATACTCTTTCGATTTATTGATTTCAAAATCATCATCTGAAGCAATCTTGAAAATTTCTCCTAATTTTACAAAAGCATTAATGCGTTTAGAAAATATCATATCCTGATTTATATTGAGAATTGCGAAATTAGAAAATATTTGAAAGGGAATCTCATTATAATTCAATTTATTTTTAATTTTGAAGAAAAAAATATGTATAATAGACTCTTATTTTGCCCACTATTTAAAGGGATTTCACCGGAACAAACCGAACACCTATTAAAAACTAACGCACATCAAATCATCAGTTTTCACGACCGTGAAATTATTGAATTTAGAGGCAATAAAACCGATAATTTGTGGATTATTTTGGAAGGAAAAGTGAAAGGCGAAATGATTGACGAATCGGGGAAACTTGTAAAAATCGAGGACATCTCCTCTCCTATGCCGCTTGCAATTGCGTTCATTTTTAGCGAACAGAATTTATTCCCAGTAAATATAAGTGCAAACGAATCGGTAAAAATGTTAAGAATCCCTAAGTCATCGGTAATCAACATGATGCAGAAAAACCAACAATTTTTACAGAACTTCTTAACGATGATTTCTAATAAAGCCAAATTTTTAAGCGACCGAATTTATTTCATGTCGTTTAAAACCATTCGTCAAAAAATTGCACATTATATAATAGACGAAGCTGGAAAGGAAAATTCTTTTGTATTAAAATCAACGCAACAAGAATTATCGGATTTTTTCGGTATTGCTCGACCATCGTTAGGAAGAGTTTTTAGTGAATTTGAAAAAAATAACATTATTAAAATTGATAAAAAGAAAGTTGAAATCATTAATCGTAACGCTTTGATTGAAGCCTTAAAATAAAACAACATGAAAAAACTCATATATTTAGCACTACTTTCAGGATTATTTTTTAATAAAGGATATGCTTGCACTAATTTTTTGGTAACCAAAGGAGCTTCCAAAGATGGCTCCACCATGATATCGTATTCGGCTGATTCGCACGTACGTTATGGCGAACTTTATTTCCGAAAAGGCGGTACTTGGGGCAATGGTGCTATGGTTAAATTATACGACCGTGGAAGCATGAAATTTTTAGGAGAAGTACCACAAGTCCCAATAACGTATAATGTAATCGGATTTATGAACGAACATCAAGTATCTATTGGCGAAACCACTTTTGGTGGTCGACATGAACTCACTGACACTACTGGTATAATTGACTATGGCAGCTTGATGTTTTTGGCACTCGACCGGGCTAAAACAGCCCGAGAAGCTATAAAAGTTATAGGGGAACTAGTGGAAAAATATGGATATTACAGTTCGGGGGAAACCTTTTCTATTGCCGACCCAAACGAAGTTTGGATCATGGAAATCATTGGTAAAGGTACCGAAATGGTTTATGATACTAAATCGAAAACCAATATCAACAAAAACAAAGGTGCCATTTGGGTTGCCATTCGAATTCCCGACGGTTGCGTTTCCGCTCACGCTAATCAAGCACGTATCACCACTTTTCCATTGGAAAATAAAAAAACATCTATCAGCAGTAAAAATTTATCGCTTATTTTCAATCCCAACATTGAAGTAGTTTATACTGCCGATGTGATAGAATTTGCTCGAAAAAAAGCATATTTCACTGGAAAAGATGCTGAATTTAGCTTTTCGGACACATACGCTCCTATGACATTTGATGCTGCTCGTTTTTGTGAAGCCCGCGTTTGGAGCATGTTCCGACAGGTTAATGCCGATATGGAGCAATATTTAGACTATGCTAAAGGAGTTAATTTAAAACACCGAATGCCTTTGTATATTAAACCTAATCGCAAATTAAGTCAGTCCGACATCATGTTTTTTCATCGTGATCATTACGAAGGCACCTATTTCGACATGACAAAAGATGCTGGAGCACTTCCTTTCTTTACCCCTTACCGCTGGCGTCCAATGACATGGAAATATAATGGCAAAAATTACTTTCACGAACGAGCCACTGCAACTCAACAAACGGGGTTTGCTTTTGTTTCGCAAATGAGAAGCAAATTTCCAGATCCAATTGGAGGAATTTTTTGGTTTAGTGTTGACGATGTTGCAAGCACTGTTTACGTTCCAATTTATTGTGGCAGTTTGTTGGTACCCGAAACTTATGCGGTGGGAAATGGCGACATGCTTACGTATTCCGAAAATGCTGCGTTTTGGGTATTTAATAAGGTTGCCAATTTTGCTTATTTACGGTATGATTTGATGATAAAAGATATTCAAAAAGTGCAAGTTAAATTAGAAAACAAATATATTAATAGCATTGACTCCATCGACAAAAAAGCGTTGGAACTATATGCCATAAATCCTTTGGAAGCGAGAGTATTTTTGACCGATTATTCGACAAAAACTGCCAACTCAACCGTTGCTGAATGGGAAAAATTATTTCAATATTTATTGGTAAAATATATTGATGGAAATGTGAAACGCGAAGATGAAAATGGATTTAAACGAAATGCTCACGGATTCCCTGTTTCGCCTATTCAACCCGAATATCCAGATGCTTGGAAAGAGATCATCATTGAAAAAAGCGGGACAAAATTTTTAGTACCATAATCATGATAAGTTCGAAATTGCAGTATTATCTATGAATTTTTTCCCAGTTAATAATCTTCTCACTTTTTATGTAAAATCTATATGGATATGCTTTTTCAATACCATATTTATCTAAATCTACATCTCCAGAAAACAAGCAATTCACCTTATTACCATATCTTATTTTGGATTTAATAAACAACATTTCTTCATCAAATAAAACATAGAGAGGTTTCGTAGAATTTGAATCAACAATTGTTTTCAACAATGTGTCTAAACTTAATGAATAACACGAAGCACATAAATTTTTCGATCTTAATGTAATTAAATTATATTCGATGTCATGAATTTTTTCTTTTTGAAATCCGTCTAAATATCTAAATAATAAATCCTCATTTTCATAGCGTTGTTTGTTTTGACAGGCTTGAATTATCAAAGTTACAAAAATCAAAAATATTGTTTTTTTCATTTTAATAGAACATTAATTTTGTTAATCACATATTTATTACTTTTTCTTAAAAATTTTATTTTCATTAAACCTTTAGATGTAGAGTACCAGCCTTTAAAAAAAATATCTTTGGATAGAATTACATCGCCAATTATTTTAAAATCGTTTGAAATTACAGAAATACAAGTAATCTTATCATTATAAGTTTTTAACAAACCATCTTCATTTCTCTCTTTTGACAGAGGCAACATATAAAATCTGTAATACAAGTCTCTGAATGGATCATAAACTATTTGAAAATAATTTATAGATTCATCACTGTGATTGTCATAATAATCTTTTTCTTTAATTTTAGTAGTATCAAAACTTTCAACATTTTGCATATTCAAATGTTTAATTTTGATTTTTTTAATTTCATTAGTATACTTGTTTAGGACAACTAAATCAGGAGTAATTCCAAAAGCACCTACATAGTATTCTTTCGAACTAATAATATAAGGATAACTAAAAGATGCAAATCTTAAACTGGTTTTATATGCATCATGATATTTTAGGGGTAATATTCTTAGTTTTCCAGTTTTCACATCAATTTCGGCACTAAATTCAGTATCTGCTTCATACTTTCTTTTATTAATATCATTATAACGTATCATATAGGACAAAATGCTATTATTATAAGGATTCCAAAGAATTGGCTGAGAGACATCTCTTAAAAACACATCTGTATCGTTCTGTGAATGCAGAAAAGTAAAGTCAATTTTTTGTTCTTTCAAATTTATAACACTAATTCTTTTTTGTTGATTTAGTAATACCTTATCTTCTGAAATTATATCAAAACTGGTTATTTTACCATAAATTGTTCTTTTTTCATAATCTTCGCATAGACTGAAGGAATTAATAAAATGCAAGGAGTCATAATCGTAATTATATAGTAATAATATTGGAGATAATTCCTTTTTCATTAAAATTAAAATTTTATCATCTATTTGCTTAATCGAATACAGTTCTAATCTACCAGAGACAACTGTATCCATTGAAATAAGAGTATCCTGTGTATACACATAAGAAAGCTCTATATTATTATTATTTGAACATGACCAAAGTAATAACAATAATAGCATCAAAAAAATTGACTTTACTTGTTTCATAATAATATTATAATCCTAAAGAGATAAAATTAATTAAAAATACTATATGATTAGGAAGTATATTAAAGTATTATAACTCTTAACATGTTTTAACAAAACCATTCTGTTAAGGAATCAATTAAATTCAAAATTAAGAATAGAAACGATGAAGCGATTAAATGTTTCTAAAACACAAAACAAATATTAATATGTTAGGCAAGTTATCATCATTGAAAAAAAAGGGACAAAATTTTTAGTACCATAGCAACATTATAAAATTTTTATTATTTTTACTTTCTAAAACATTAAAAACATGGAAAAAGGCAAAGTTACATTCACCATGATAAAGCCAACGGCTTTTAAAAACAGATTCACTGGTGATATTTTAAAAATGATATACACCAATGGCTATCGAATTATTGCACTAAAAATGACACAATTGACTACTAATCAAGCCAAACAGTTTTATAAAGAGCACGAAGGCAGACCTTTTTATGATGAATTATGTGAATTTATGAGTTCTGGACCAATCATAGCAGCAGTTTTAGAGAAGGAAAATGCCGTAGAGGATTATCGCAAACTTATTGGTAGCACCAATCCAAAAGAAGCCGAAGCAGGAACCATACGCAGTGTTTTTGGATTAAATATTCAACAAAATGCCGTACATGGCTCTGATAGTGAAGAAAGAGCATTACAAGAAGCTTGGTTTTTCTTCTCGGACTTAGAAATTTTTGTGAATTTTTAATCCATCTGATTTATAAAACAAAAAAACTCCTTTGCAGGAGTTTTTTTGTTTTGGGTGGATGATGGGGCTTGAACCCACGACCAACGGAACCACAATCCGCTACTCTACCAACTGAGCTACACCCACCGTTTGTAAAAGTGGTGCAAATATACAACATTAATTTAATTGAACAAGTATTTTTGTAAAATTTTAAACCGATAAAAAATACGATTAGTTTTTTAATTACGTTTGCAATACGTTAGTAAAATAGCCAATGTCTACAAAATCAAAATTAAATGTTTTTATAATCAGTTCATGGTATCCCAGTACGTATGATCCATATTTTGGATTATTTGTAAAACAAACTGCAACTTATCTATCGGAACATTTTAATATTACGGTTTTAAATGTGAATAATAGAACAGATAAAACTAAAACCGAATTCATTATTACACAAGAAAAAATTGGATTTACTGAAATAACGGTGGATAGTCCAACATGTAAAATTGGCATTTTCAACTTTATTAAAACGATTTATCTTATCAATAAAATTTTCAAAGAAGGGAAAAAATTCAACGGCAAACCCGATATTATACACTTGCAAATCTTATCAGGATTACTTTGGTTTGTTTATTTTAAAAAAAATTTCAGCAAAATCCCCTTTGTAGTTAGCGAACATTGGTCGAAATATTTCAATAATAGTTTAAGTTTTACCGAAAAGCTAAAGTATAAAATCCAAAACTGTTTATTAAAAAAAGCATCCGCAATAACCGTGGTTTCGGAGCAACTTAAACAATTTATGACGCAAAAGGGATTTAATGTACCATTAACTGTAATTCCCAATCCTATTGATTCTAATTTATTTAAAATTATTGAGTTTAAAAGAACAAACACATTTGTTCATATATCGTGCTTTGATGAAAAAATTAAAAATATTTCGGGAATTATTCAAGCAGTAGAGCTCCTTAATAATGAAAGAGATGATTTTGAGCTTATTTTAATTGGCAATGGACCTGATTACGAAAAAATAGTTGAATTAGTAAAAATAAAAAAACTAAAAAACATTCGTTTCACTGGTGCTTTAAAAAGTGAAGATATTGTTGATTTATTAAATCAAAGTTGTGCCTTAATAATGAATAGTTATAAAGAAACATTTGGCATTCCTGTCATCGAATCGTGGTTGTGTGGCACTCCTGTAATATCAACACCAGTTGGGATAGCACATAATAATCATCCCAAAAATTTTATAACAATTACCGAAATTGATAATCCCGAATCCATCGTAAAAGCCATGATAAATTTTCTGGATTTTCCTTTAACCAAAGCTCAATCAGAGGAGATGAGAAAATATGCGATTGACAATTTTAGCAAGGAAATAGTAATGAAAAAATATATTGAAATTTATCTACAACTCATCAGATGACTTTGAGTAATCAGATGAGTTGGCAACAAATTACTTTTTTTCAATTTCAGCAAAAGCAAAAAGAGCTAGTAAATTTACAAATGGATAATGGATAAATTCTATAAACGAAAAGAATTTGTACGACCAAATTGGGACTAATGCGGGCCACGACAAACCACCAGATAGGACATTGTTTAGTGGCATTAGTTTTTTGTACTTTTTGATTTCGAGATTTGGAAATTTTTGGGTAAATTTCGTCCTATCTCTTTTTAGTATAATCCAAGGCATAGCCTGATTTGAATGAGACAAAGGTCCACCTTGGGTTAATTTCCAATCTGCATTTACATCAAAGGGTTCGTGATGAAATTTTTTATAAAAAAAACTACTTAAAAGTGTTTTTGTTGGTTCAATAATTAAAATTTTTCCGCCTTTTTTCAGACATCTGTTGGCTTCATTAAAAAACAACTCTGGATTAGGAATATGATGCAACACATTAACCATCATAATGGCAGACAAACTTTCGTCTTCAAAAGGTAATTCTTCGGCAGAAAAACAATAATCACAATAATCGAGTTTTAAAATATCCGAAGTAACCACATCGGGCAAAATTTCGGGCAGGAATCCCCCACCCGAACCAATTTCGAGTTTAATCCCTTCCAAATCCTTGGGTAAATTTTGTATCAATCGATGATACCATTCAAGGTATGTTTTTTTTAAATATGCTTTTTTTAAAATCAAATCACGATGCTCAACCGTTCGTTGCGGATGGTCGAGGTCGTACTGAAAGCTATGTTTTTTCATAAAAGGTTAAGGAATTAATATTAATTTATGGCAAAATACAGCTTGGTCATTTTTGAATATTTTTACAACATATATTCCATTTTGAGAATTAAAATTAAAGGTAAAGTGGCTGTTATTGATTTCATTTTTTAAACAAATTCTTCCAATTGCATCAAAAACAATCAATTCGTACTTTTCATTTTGGTTAAAATTGGCAATATTAACATTAAATAATCCCTTACTAGGATTAGGAAAAACATTAATTCGTTCCTCGTTTTTAACATTTGGGATGTCAGTTGGGTCAACTATCATCGCCGAAACTTTAAAATCATCAAAATAAAAACCATCACCGTGGGTTAATGCGTCTGATTTCAGCACAAATCGGAATTTTACTTGATGACCAATAAGTTCACTTATATCAATGTCCTCGAATACCCAAGTTGCTTGAGTACCATCGTAACAAGGTGTTCCAGCCTCTTGATTTTCGGAACCTAAAACAGTGTATTTTCCACAAAGTGCATCCCAAGTTGATCCATTGTTGATTGATGCTTCGATTTTCACAAAATCGTACGATTTTTCTAAGTCCCAACGTGCATAAAAGCTTAATTTTGCCCATATAGCATGAGTTAAATCGATATTTTGATTTAGTGTTAGTCGCTTATTAAGATTTCCAGTATAATTGTTTGGCGAGTCGCAAATTGAAGTTGACGGGCTAACAAATGATGAATTGGTAGTAACCCAATTTCCACCAGCTGATGTCCAATTACTAACACTATTACATGAATCGTAAAAGAGAGTCTGAGTTTGTCCAAAAACTTTTCGGATTGTATCTCTGTATGTGATTAATTGGTCTATTTGTAAGGATATTTCAAAAACTATTTCATCACCGATAACAATATTGTTTGAAAGTTCATAAGCCACATTTCCACTATTTAAAGCGTTTAAATTGGGGTTTGTATAGGTAACAGGGCTACCAAACGAAACAATATTTGATGAAATTGGATGGTACGAAATTTTAAAAACAGCATTGGTATCCATTCCTAAAGCCACAAATTCAAACGGAAGCGTTCCACTAATGTCCGAAATAATATCTGGTGATTTATCTTCTATTTCGCCGTATTTGTAAGCAAATCGGGCAAGATATAAGTTCATTTCAAAGAAATCGAGGGCAATATCATCAATTCTCGACTCTTGGGGCCAAAAACCATCGGTAGCCGAGCCAGCTTCGGGTGAAAAAGCAATAATTTTTGATTTTGAATTTTGCTCGCCATAATACCAATCAAAAGTGCCACCATTAGCGGTATAAAGCAATTCGCCGGGAACACCATACGAGAAATGATTTTCTTTTGTCATTTTACGCGAATAACTTAAAAACAGTTCATGATCGGGTGTATGTAAGGTTTGATAACCCCATGGGAAAAGCAAAATATTGCTATAACAATGATGATCGATGGCTAATTTAAACGAATGATTTTCGGCGAGCCATTTAATGGCTTTGGTTTCGTTTTCGGAAAACGCAGATGGACCACGATAAACATCTGACGAAGTAGTTGGAGATGACCCCTGATTATCGTAGCCCCATTCATAACCATAATTTCGGTTTAAATCGACACCAAAATTTCCATCGCCATTGTTTCGTCTATTTTTTCGCCACATTCCACCTCCGTTTGGATCGGTTGTTTGATTGTAAAAATATCCATCAGGATTTGCACAAGGAACGAAATACAATTCGGTATGGTCTAACAAATAAGTAATTTCGTCAATTACTCCATAATTTTCGAGCATATACCACATAAACCATACGAGCTGCTGCATCCCCATAGGTTCACGAGCATGAGTTAGTGAAACATATAAAACCCTTGGTTCAGTTTCATTAATGTTAGCATTTTTAGATATTTTAGTAAAATATAGTGCTAATCCGTTGGTAGTATGAAAGGTATCAATGGCAGTGCGAGATGAAGCTAAATTTGGAAATAATAAATGCATGGAGTCCATTTCTTGATAAAGTTCATTCAAATTAAAATATCCAGCAAACGTACCATGCTTAAAATGGGTAGGCTTAATTGCACTTGTTGAATTATTTGAACAAGCAATATTTTTTAATGAATTAGTTTTTAGATAATTACGTTTTTGATAATACTGCGTCATATCATCAATTAATATCGAAAAAGGAATACCTTGTTGAACCAGTAAATTAATATCCTTTTGATTTAACTCAGTAATCCATTTTTCTTTCGACATTTCACCTTCGATTGGAATACCCAAATTTGCAATTTGATGAAGCGAAACTTGCGATAAATTAATTTGAATACGACTATATTTTTGATTTTGTCCTAATATATAAATCGGAATAACAAAAAAGCAAAAAATTAATATTTTTTTCATTAGATATTTTTTTAACAAAAGTAAAAAAAAAAGCTCCTGAGATATCCCAAGAGCTAAATAAAAAATATTTTCAAACTACTTTAAATTGCAATTAAAATCGGAACCTCCGCTAATTGTCCAATTATCGCATGCATCTTTAGCATCACTTTTTTTCACATCTTTATACTCAATAGATATTGTTTGTGGTGAATTAAAAGAATCTTTGTATGTACATTCGCAAGTATAATCTTTTTTGCACGAGCTAAATGCAACAACCGATAAAATAAATGCTCCGAGTAAAAAACTGCTTTTTTTCATATCAAAATATATTTGGTTAATAAATTAGCCCAAAACTAAATAAAAAAACTGAATTGCATTATTTTTCATAAAATTTATTTTTATAAATTGAAATTTTATTAAATTAGCAAATTATAAATTTAAAATCAACAAACATGAAGAAAAACATTTTAATTATTGGAGTAGCATTCTTTTCATTTTTAGTTATTTCGTGTGGTCCAAAAAATAAAGATGGTGAAGTAAACTTTGAATCAGCACTTGACTACAACAATTACATTATTGATTTACAAAGTAAAACAATAAAGGCAATATTAAGTTTTGCAGATGCATGCAGTTTAGCAGATGAAACTTCGATGCGTTCATCGTACGAAAAATTCCAAAAACAAGCTAAAGAATCCTTAACTGAACTTAAAAAACTAGGTAGTTTTGACGGTAGTACGGAATTTAGAGACAAAGCCATTGACCTTTTTTCATTTTATGTTGAAGTAGCTGACAACGATTACAAAAAAATGTTGGATTTACTTTTAAAGAAAGATTTTAATGATGCTGACCAAGCCGAAATTGATAAAATTGTTGCTAAAGTTTCAGAAAAAGAAACTGGATTTGATGCAGCCTTTGCTAAAGCTCAAGAAGATTTTGCCGCTAAAAACAACCTTCAAATTACAAAAAATACACTTCAAGACCAAATTGATGAAAATGTAAAATAATTAAAGTTCTAAATTATGAAAATGCTTGTAAAAGATAGCTTGTCGATTGCAAGCATTTTTATTTTGTTTATTGTGTCCTTTTATCAGCGACAGCCTCATCTAAGTAACCAAACAGATGCTAATGACGTTGCCAATTTGCAAACGCTAACCACCCTAGATATTTGGCGACAGCAATCGCCCACTTACTTTTCGTTTTTACCCGTTCAATCGTATCAAAATCAGGGCGATAAAAACATTCATTATTATCCACGTTTTAAGGATAAAAAAGGCAATAATTACTATGTATCTTACCCCCCATTGTGTTACATTTTGCCCTACTCAATACATTTATTAGGATTTGAAACAAACAGAAAACTTTTGGTGTGGATAAATATTTTATTGCATCTAATTTCGACTATATTTCTGTTTTATCTGTTAAAAAGTATGCTAAATCAAAAGCGATTTTCGTGGAATATTTTAGCCTCAATTTCTTATTTTGTATTAATTCCAGTAATGACTTACTCATATACTCGAATGTATTTTGCCGAAACACTCGGACTAAGTCTTTTTATTGCATGCGTTTATTTTTTACACCAAATCCTTTTTTCAAATCCAAAATCCAACTTAAATCTCCTCGGATTTGCTGTGAGTTTCACCCTGTTATCATATAGTGAATGGATTTCGGCTTTCCTTTTGATTTGTTTATGTGCCTACTTATTTTACAATAAAACCTTAGAGAAAAAGATTCGCTTTCGACTTTTTATCATTGCAATCATTTGTTTTATTACGCCATTAATTCTGTTCTTAATTCAATTACTAAGTTTAAATTCATTTTCGGAAGGATTTCATTCACTTTCCATTCGATTGCTCGAACGAAGTGGATGGTTTGGTCAAAAATATAGTAGTAATGGAATCTCAATTTTCAATTTAAGTTCAATATACGAATACTTAAAATTATTCATAAATGCCGTTGGAATTATAGGTGTTTGTATGATTTTAATCGGTTTAATTTTTAGATTTTTATTTCCAACGATTTCTAAGGAAAACAAAGCTCAAAAAATATTTATTTTGGTTCTTGTTTTTGCCCCAATATTATTACATAATCTTATCTTTTTCAACGCAAATGCACTTCATTATCATTTACAAATAAAGTGGATTTTTTTAATCAGTTTACTTTGGGGTTTCGTTTCAACCAGCGAACAAATAAAAACAAAGGTAAATTGGACAATTCAGATAATTACAATTTGTATTTTACTGTTTATTCAAATCTACACCCCCAGATTTAAACCAATAAACGATGAATTTTTAACTAAAATTGCTGACCAAATTACCCATCAAACCATCACCGAAAGTGCCTTATTTGCAAATATTCATTCGGAACCACCTACTCCCTTTAATTTAGCATATTTATCGTATTTAACCAAACGAAATTTTGCTTCTGCTAACGACTCAATTACGGCTCGAAATGAATCGCTTAAGCTAAATTACAAATCGTTTTACTTTATTGAAGGGGAGCAAAGCAATAATAGATTTACGATTTTTAACATGCGTAATTAGAGTCTGCGATAAAACTATTTCATGGATAATTTTTGAATGATTTTGCCAGCTTAACCCAAATAAAATCACACATCAATATAACACAATGTATAGACAGATTCTATTTCATTTTTAAAATATTATATCCATTATTATCATAAGGTTGCAAATCGTCAAGAATCATTTCTTCCAGAATTTTAATTTCCTTTGGATAATTTACCTTTGGATCATCGGTTGGGTATATTTCTTCTACAATTTCATAGCTAAAGTTTTCCGCACCATATTGTTTCCAATCTTTTTGTAATTCAATATTTTGATGCATACCACAGTCGAGTTGTAATTTTTGAGCATGCCAAATTGCAACCAAATCCATGCTACTTCCAATAAAAATTTTACCGTTAATTTTATTTGAAATTTTAAAAACTCCAATTTTATATTTCATTTGTTTATACTCTTCCTTCAGTTCTCTTCGAGTTTTCATAAAGATAGATTAGCGATTTTCAACTTTATTGAATATTATTTCATAAAACAGCATTAATTACCTTGCAGTTTACTATCCGCTTCTTCAATTTCGTTTCTCTTTTTTTCTTGATAATTTGAAATTAACGTTTGAATTTTATAATTAGAAAGTCCAATTATTTTTGCGGCAGCAATAGCTGCATTTTCGGGACTAATAACGGTTAATGGAGCTACACCCGATGGCATTCTAATGCTTGAAAACAAGTCGGCACCGCCAAATTTATCGCTATATGGTGGACATGCAATAACTGGACAAAAAGTTTGGGCATCAGTAAATCCACTAAGAGCATTGCTCATACCGGCAATAGTAATAAAAACTACGTTTTCTTTCTCGTATTCTTTAATCAAATTATAGCATTTTAAAGGCACTTTGTGTGCCGACGCAATACGTGTTACAAATTCAATTTCAAAGTTTTTTAAAACTGCACCTATTTGATTAGCCCATTCTAAGTCGGCTTTAGAGCCCATGATAATAACTACTTTGTTGTTCATATTTTATGTTTTATATTATTATTTTTCTCTCCATCCCATTAAAGCCAAACCTGTACGGACTGTGCGAATTAAAGTATTGATTATCAATACTATACAAATTGGTTTTATAATTATGGCTCAATTGGAATATGTTTTTGTAAAAATACTAAATTCTTTCATACTTTTTTTCATTGCCAAAAAAAGTATGCAAAAAAAAGCTAGGCAAAACTAATGCTTCCACCCGCCCTGATAAAACAAAAGAAATTCAGAAAAAGTAGTCAAACAAAAAACGCCAACGCTATTCCCTTTATTAGGTTTTTTGTTTGAAACGCAAGCGCCTTTTCCGAATTTCTAATTGTTTTATCATTCACGCCAACGTCTTGCCGCTCCGCCAGCTGGCGGATTGCCATTGCCACCGCACGATTTTAGAAGTTTTAGTGATTTTAGATTTTCTGGAA
>CAZFPO010000005.1:0-68880 GCA_964521105.1 uncultured Lentimicrobiaceae bacterium
AGCTGGAATTAGCTATAAAAATGAATTTAGGTATAACATTAAGTAATCATTTTTTGTTAAACACAAACTGAATATTATGATAAAAAAACATTTTCTTTTTTCGATTTTCTTGATTATTCAAGTTGGCTTAATAAGTCAAAATTTACCTAAAGGTTTTTCAAATGAGGAGATGCAAATGATGCCGACGTATCAAGCACCAAAACCATTTAAAGCTGTACCATCATCACCTGGAGTTCCAGTTAGAGCAATGGCTGAATGGGAAGAACAACAAGCTATTTCCATTACATGGCGTTCATATCAATCGGTATTAGCTCAAATTGTGCGTCATGCTCAAAACGAATGTAAAGTAATTATAAATTGTACCGATTCAAACACTGTTAAAAATTATCTTATTGCTCAAGGAATTACTCCAAATTCTAACATCGAATATTTAATTGTGAATACTAATTCGGTTTGGATTCGTGATTATGGTTCATACAGTATTTATAAAGATGTTGTAGATTCTCTATTTTTAATTGATTGGGTTTATAATCGTCCTCGACCATTAGATGACGTTATACCATCGTATCATGCTCAATATCTGGGACTACCATTATTTTCGATGACTGAAAGTCCAAATCAGCTAACTCATACCGGTGGGAATTTGATGATTGATGGTTTTGGAACTGCTTTTTCGTCAAAATTGGTTTTAGACGAAAATGCTCAATACAGCCACACCGAAGCTCAAATAGATAGTATTATGAATGATTACATGGGCATTACGAGATACATTAAATTTGATGTTCTCCCTTACGATGGTATTCATCACATCGACATGCACATGAAACTGCTTGATGAAGAAACCATTTTAGTAGGAGAGTACCCCACAAACATTTCTGATGGACCACAAATTGAAGCCAATTTATTGTATTTGTTTAATAATTACAATTCCGTTTTTGGTACTCCATATAAAATTGTTCGTATTCCTTTGATACCGAACTCGGCAGGTACATCCTGGCCAAGTTCGGGTGCATATTATCGAACATATACCAATGGTGTTTTTATTAACAAAAGCTTTATTTATCCAAGCTATTATCAAAAGTATGATACCACCGCTTATCGAATTTTTAAAGAAGCATTACCTGGTTATAATATTGTTCCAATAAATAGCGATCCCGACCCAATTTCGGCAAGTGGTGCAATTCACTGCATTACAAATAATATTGGAGTTCAAAATCCACTATTAATTTCTCATAAACGATTGGAAAACACCTTCGATTTTACAAATTCGTATTTGGTTGAAGCAAAAATTAAGCATATTTCAGGAATCCAAAGTGCTCATATTTATTACCGTACAGATACAGTTTCGCCATACATTTCAGTGGAAATGAATATTATTGGTGGACAAGATGATATTTGGCGTGGTTCAATTCCTCCTCAATCACAAGGTACAACCATTTATTATTACATCCAAGCCCAAGCAAATTCTGGAAAAACTATTACTCGACCCATTACTGCTCCTCAAGGTTATTGGAAATTCTCGGTGTTATCACCTACTCAAATTTGTAATACCGAAAATAATTTTGTGATAGATAGGATATTTCCAAATCCAGCTTCTTCGATAACTTGTATTCAAATTAATATGAAAAAATCAGAAAATATTTCAATTGAAATGTATGATTTGTATGGAAAATTTGTTTCTACAATATTTGAAGGTAAAGTTAATCAAGGTACACGCAATTTTTTCTTTAACGCCGAATTGTATAATGACGGTTTGTATATGGTTAAAGTTAAAAGTTCTAATATTTCTGCTTTCCAAAAGGTTATAATTAAGCATTGATGACAAGATATTGCTGCCTAAAACAAGGATAATAGACATAACGAAATACAAAATAAAAACGAAACTGACTGGAAAATAGAAAATATTTATTTTTTCCGAACTATGATAAGCATTAAAGGAAAACTATCAGGTTATATGTTCTAAACTATACTTATAGTCCGTTGTATGATAAGCTACAATTGTGCAATTTTGTGCTCATGGACATTAAAGAAAAAATAGGTTTAAGATTAAGAGAATTAAGAAAACAAAAAGGTCTTAGTCAGGAAAAGTTTGCATTTGAATGTGAACTGGATAGAACCTATATTGCAAGCATTGAGCAAGGGAAAAGAAATGTTTCCATTGCCAATATTGAAAAAATTGCAAAAGCACTCAATATGTCCGTTTACGACTTTTTTAAAACTGACATATTTGGAAAATGATTAAAGTAAATGATTTTGTAGTTTTATTAAAAAACACAAGTGGTTTAGAAAACAACTCTGTAGGTTTTGTTTTAGATATTAAAGGGAAAAAAGCTAAAGTTTTTTTTATTGGCAAATTGAAGGAAGTAAATATTGATATTTCAAAAGTTAAATTAATAGATGTTTATAAAACGGGCAAACCAAATAAATATAAAATTTGTAATGTTTGTCATATCCTCAAAGAAGATTATAAGGATTTTGATATAAATCAAACTGACGCATCGGGAAGAAAAACAACTCGTCCAACTTGTATAGAATGTAGAAAAACAATTGATGGAGTCGCATTAAAAACTTCTGAGAAGAAAAAAATGTTAGCCGAAAAACCTACAAATTTTTTTGTTTGTCCAATTTGTAAAAAGGCATCCATACCTGGAGTAACAGCAAATTTAGTTATAGACCATAACCATGATACTGGCAATGCAAGAACATGGATTTGCGATAGCTGCAATACAGGACTTGGTCGTTTTAAAGATGATGTTGATTTTTTGAAAGAAGCAATAAATTATCTTAAAAAATATAAAAATAGCTAAAACAATTGTGGGGGAATCATTTCCAATCTTTTAATGGATAATTCTGTATACTCTTTTGAAATTTCCATTCCGAGATAATTGCGGTTGTTTAATTTAGCCATTTTACAAGTTGTTCCAGAACCGCACATCGGGTCAAAAACTAAATCATTTTCGTTTGTCCATGATAAAATATGATCACTTGCTAACTTTTCAGGGAAAATTGCTGTATGTTGAAAAGCTATTTTATCGTTTGTTGAGCCACCCAAACCAACAGCATAACTCCAAATATTTGTCAAAGTTTTTTCTTCTTTTAGTTCTCCAACAACTTTATTATTAATACCATCAGCTTTTTTGTTAGAAACCAATTTTTCAAAACCTTGTCGTGCAGTCTTTGTTTTTAAAGGATTAAATGTACTAACTTTTTCTTTTGAAAACACAAACATAAATTCGTAACAATTTGTGTATGCATTGGAACGCATAAACGGTGTATTTTTCTTTTGATAAATCATAACATCATGAACTTTAAAACCAATTTCTTGAAAATAAAGGCATTGTTTAAAACTAGTTAAAGTACGGTCTCCATTTTTGATTTTATCACCAACGACCCATACAACAACTCCCCCTTTTTTCATTAGTCGAAATAATTCCTTAGCAATATTTTCAAAATCAAAATGGAAACCATTATAGTTTCGCAAATCGTCATAAGGTGGGGAAGTAACGACCAAATCAATACATTCTGTTGGTAGTTCTTTCATCCCCAAAAGACAATCTACATTATAAATATTGTTTAATTCAAATTTTCCTAGATTCATCTGCGTCCTTTTATAATTGCAAAAATAAGTAATATTTTTGAATTGATACTTATAATCTACAATGAAAATTAAATTAGTTATCAACAAAACTATCAGAGGTGCAGTTTGATAATATGGAATGTCAAAAAAAAAGTACACACACAATTTAAAACCTGACCAAAGTCATTCTTTCATTATATTTGCTGATTATAAACTATTCTTTGGGTTCAAAAGTCAGTCTGAAAAATATTTAACTTTGGCAAAGTCTAAAATCAATTGTGCAGAAAGTTCTAATTGAAAAAATATTGCAACTAATGAACTTCATTGTAATAATTTGATTGAGAGGTACTCCGAAATGCCAACCAGCTTTCAAACACAGTCTTAATAATTTAAGCAAATTTTGAAATAAAAAAGCCCTTGACGGGCTTTTTTATTTCAAAATTGGTGCTATTTTTTTAAATAAGTATCTAACCATCTAAAAAATTCGCGTTGCCAAAGTACTGAATTTTGAGGTTTCAGAACAAAATGTGATTCCTCGGGGAAGAATAAAAATCGGCTTGGTATACCTTTTAGTTGAGCAGCATTAAAAGCTTGCATGCCTTCGGTATAAGGAATTCTAAAATCTCTGCCACCATGAATTACTAACAATGGGGTATCCCAATTTCCGATAAAATTATGTGGCGAAAAGTCATAGCTTTTAGGACGATTTTTATCCCAATATGCGCCACCAATATCGTGGTTTGCAAAAAACATTTCTTCGGTAGTGCCATACCAGCTTTCAAAATTGAACATACCACAGTGTGCAATAAAGCATTTAAAACGTTTGTTATGATTTCCGGCTAACCAATACACCGAATAACCACCATAGCTTGCACCAACTGCTCCCATTCGGGTAGAATCAACATAAGGTTCTTTAGCTACATCATCAATTGCCGAAAGGTAATCCTGCATATTTTGTCCGCCATAATCTAAACTTATTTGGTCGTTCCATTCACTTCCAAAGGAGGGAAGTCCTCGGCGATTAGGAGCAACCACAATATAACCTCGAGCCGCCATTATTTGAAAATTCCAACGGTATGAAAAAAACTGACTAACAGCACTTTGTGGACCACCTTGGCAATATAATATGGCAGGGTATTTTTTTGTTGAATCAAATCCAGGAGGATAAATTACCCATACTAACATGCTTTTTCCATCAGTTGTTTTTACCCAACGTTCTTTAACTTCGCCTAACTGTATGGATTTTAATTTTTCAGTATTTGTATTTGTAATTTGTTTCTCTTCTAATGTTTTTAAATTGATATTAAATATTTCGGTAGGCAATGAAATGGACATTTTTGTTCCAACCAAAAATTTGCCAGCAAATTGTAGTTCGGTATAATCGTGCCAGCCCTTAGTAATTTGAGTAATTTTTTTTGTTTTTAATTCTAAGTTATAAAGTTGATGTGTTGCTTTAGTTGCACTAATAAAATAAATTGATTTTGAATCACTTGACCATTTAAAGTTTTCGGAACTTTGGTCGAAATTCGAGGTATAATCTTCAGCTTTTTGAGTGGCAAAATCGTAAATCATTATCCGTTTTTTATCCGATTCAAACCCGGGTGTTTTCATGCTGCTCCAAACAATGTATTTGCCATCGGGCGAAAATACTGGATCCATGTCATATCCTTTATTTAATTCACTAATATTCTCCGTTTTTTTTGTATCTAAATTGTAAACGTAAATATCGCTATTTGTGCTTAAAGCATATTCTTTACCCGATTGCTTTTTGCAGGTATAGGCAATTTTTTTTCCGTCAGTACTCCAACTTATTTGTTCCATTCCTCCATAAGGCATCATGGGTGCGTCAAAATGTTCTTTTCCCATGATGTCAATACCATTTTCAATTGTACTAGTATTGTATGGTGTGATGAAAATGTGCTGATACGAGAAATCTGTCCATGAATCCCAATGGCGATACATTAAATCGTCAAAAATCATGGCATTAGCTTTTGGTAAATCGGGGTATAAGTCTTGAACCGTATATTCTAATTTAACATCTTTAATGTACAATAAATTTTTCTGATCGGGCGAAAACATAAAAGCATTTACCCCGTCTATAATATTGCTAATTCGAGTTTTACCTGTTCCGTCTGGGTTCATTTCCCATATTTGAACCCCTTTTACTTCGGGCGATAAATAAATAATTTTTTTACCATCTGGACGCCAAATAGCATTAAATACCGAAAAATCTACATCGGTTAATTTGGTAACAACACCGCCTTGAATAGGTACAGAATATAAATTTCGTTTACCTTTATTTTCCGATAAATTATATTCGGTAACTCCAAATAAAACAGTTTGCCCATCAGGCGACACTTGAATTTCGCTAACTCGTCCGAGTGTCCATAAAAATTCAGGGGTCATCTTTGGCGGCTCAATGGTAGGTCTGATGCCTTTTTTAATGTTTGTTTGTTCGGTTGTTTGCGAAAAAACTACAGTAGTTATAAGCATAACTACACTTAATAAAATTGTTTTGTTTAATAATTTCATGTTGAATATTTTTTGTAGCTAAATTAATAAAAAACCAGATTAATACATAAACCTGTGTGTTAATTTATTCTTTAATCTTAAAAAAAAACAAAAGATATCTAAATTGACTGAAAAAATGTACTTTTGATTTTAAATTTGTTATAAATGGATTCAAAAATTAAAGTTTATACTCCAAAAGAAACACTTGATAAGTTTGGGTTTGATGATACAATTCTTTTGGATATTCGTGAAAATGAAATGCTTGGTTTCAAACGATTTGATGTACCTAAACAGATTAATATTTCCAATAAAGAATTAGATGAAAAGTGGGTTATTTTACCATTAAATAAATTGATAATTGTTGCCGATACAAGTGGTGTTTTTGCTCGTAAATCGGCTGAATTTTTATTTGAACAAGGTTTTAACGTTGCAATTTTAGCTGGCGGAATTGTAGAATGGGAGAGAGATGGATTAAAATTAGTCGAAAATTCTAGCGAGCGTTTGTCGGGTTCGTGTATGTGCCAGCTTCGTCCACGCGAAAATTAATTCTAAATGTATGAATTTTATTAGTATTGATTTTGAAACTGCCACAGGGTATATGCACAGTGCTTGCGCTGTGGGCATTGTTATAATTGAAAATGGTGAAATTTACGATGAGTTTTATTCATTAATTCAACCTCCCGAAAATAAATACTGGTACTCGAATATTAATGTGCACGGAATCACACCAATGCAAACTTGTAAAGTTCCAACTTTTGATGAATTGTATTACAAAATTAAACCAATTCTATACGGTAAAAAAATAGTGGCTCATAATGAAGCTTTCGACAGAAATGTATTAATGAAAACAATGATGTATTATGGATTAAATTACGAAGAATTAAATCTTCCAAAACGTTGGGATTGTACTTTGCAAATTTATCGCAAAAAAGGATTTTCACCTGCTAATCTTAAAGCCTGTTGTTCGAAGTTGTCTATTGAGTTAGATCATCATAATGCATTATCCGATGCACGAGCTTGTGCTAAATTATACTTACTTAAATAATAAAAAATGACTGAAAAAATTAAATGGATACCTTTTGAAATTATTGAATCAATAATGATTAATCTTTTACAAAAGTCTGGTATCCCCGAAGCTGATGCAAAAATAGTAGCTGATGTACTAATTACTGCCGATAAACTGGGGATTGATTCTCATGGCTCTAATCGTTTAAAACCTATTTATTTAGACAGAATTAAAGACGGTATTTTAAACCCTATTACTCAAATTGAAGTTGTGAAAGAAGGACCAACAACTGCTGTGATTGATGGTCATAATGGAATGGGGCATGTTATATCCAAATTTTCGATGCAGATGGCGATCGATAAAGCTAAAAAATATGGAATGGGCATGGTTGCTGTTCGTAACTCTACACATTATGGTATTGCAGGTTATTATGCTATGATGGCTACCAAAGAGAATTTAATAGGAGTGACCGGTACTAACGCCCGACCTTCGATAGCTCCAACTTTTGGTGTCGAAAATATGATGGGAACAAATCCAATGACTTTTGGAATTCCTACCGACGAAGATTTTCCCTTTTTACTAGATTGTGCAACTTCGGTTACACAACGCGGAAAAATTGAAATTTATGCTCGCGAAGGAAAACCAGTTCCTAAAGGTTGGGTTATCGACGAAAATGGTGAAAGTAAAACCGATTCAAATGAAATTTTGCAAGATTTAATTGATGGAAAAGCGGCACTTACTCCTTTAGGTGGTATTGGCGAAGAAACAGGTGGTTATAAAGGATATGGATATTCACTTGTGGTTGAAATTTTATCGGCTGCTTTGCAAAGTGGTGCGTATATGAAAATGCTACTTGGTTATAAAGATGGTGTTAAAATTCCATATCCACTCGGACATTTTTTTATTGCTATTGATGTAAATGCGTTTAATGACGTTGATGAATTTAAAAAAATTACAGGCGATATTTTACGAGAAATTAGAGCTTCAAAATTAGCACCAGGTGAAAAGCAAATTTTTAGCCCTGGCGAAAAAGAATATATTAAATGGATGTATCGAAAAGATAAGGGGGTGCCTTTTAATACAAACCTGCTTTCTGAGTTCAAATTATTATGCAAAAACTACAATTTGTTGGAATTTGAACACTATTTTGAATAATTTTTACTTATTCCTCCAAAGTTTTATTGTTATTCTTCTTATTTACAATTAATTCGCTGGGTTTAAAAACATATCGAACTTCTATTCCAAAATAATCGCCAATTGTTTTGGTTACCACCTTATTTATCGATTTTGAAGTACTTAAGTTGTAATAATTTAAGTTAGTTTGATATAATTCGGCAAATAAATGATAAACAGGTCCGACATAAAAATATCCACTATTTTTCGAACGATATTCAAACCCCACAGCTCCTTTAAATGTAGGTATAATGGTGCCTTTTCGTTGCGAAAATTGTTCAAAACTATAAATAGTTGAACCGGTAATGTTTTTTTTATCATTTCGTGTATACAAATTGCTGGGAATTAGTTGAAGAGATGTTCCAACTGATTGCCCCATGAAAATTTTTTCGGATAATTTTATATAAAAAGTTATTGTAAATGGTATTTCAAAATTATCGGCTTCAAAATTAATTTTATCTTTAAAACTGCCATCTTCAACCGATACTAAAAAATTTCGGGAAACATAATTTATACCCGTTTCAACCGAAAATTTAGGGGTCAGTTCTACCGATAAATGTGTTCCTAATGTAAATCCCGAAAGAGGCTTTGATGTAAATTTTACAGATTCTCGCATAATTTCGCTTGAGCGAATTCTAAACATTTCGAGGGGGATAATTGGCTCAACATGAACTCCAAAGGTAGCCCACTTTTTTTGTGCGTGTGTTTTCGTGCTCAATATCAAAATAATAAGCAATACGATATAAAACTTAAAACTTTTCACAATTCCTATTTAAATTGCAAATATAAATGAAACACTTTATTTATAAGTAAGAAAGTTTGTGTTTTATGTTTTTGTAACTAAATCCTTTTGCTTTGACATGATTTTATATAATAATCCCAATCGGACACTTAGGTAATCATTGTCGTGTACTCCATATTCAAAAAGTGATTCTAAATTAATTTTTTGATTTATATTATACCTTACTAAACTTCTAATAACCCATGGCTTATCTCCGTTACCTATATATCCCTGATAGGACGCTGTTTGAATCGAAATAAGTACTCTTTTTAACTTATAATCTGTACCAGCCGAAAACATGTATGCATCGTTTTGTCGATTGTCATCTCTATTTGTTTGCCAACAATAAAAACCTCCCGAACAATACATTCTAATATAATTTTCGTTATTCTTTGATACAAATATATTTTTTCCAAAACTTAAATCGAAAAAATATCCTGGAGCATCGGTATATCGTGCATGACTTAAATTTGTACCCGATGCAGTTCGCAATCCCAACCTTAAAGCCATATCGGGTAACTTTTTTCGACCGCTAAAAAGTTGAATATTGTTAATTACATAAATATCGCCACCAGCAATGCCTGAACCTTGTTTTTTAAAAGTACGTCTTTCAATTCTTAAACTCGAATCGGTATTATAAAATTCAATAGGTACAACGTAACATTCGATATTTACTCGTTTTTTAACTATTGGAATTTCAATCCGTGAAAACAAATTTGTAGTTGGGTCTTGTTTATTGTAATGATATTCGCCAGCTAACATAATTTCCGTGTTTTCGCAGATTAATCCATTTTTAACATCAGGAATGGGTAACGCATTTGGTCCAAAGTACTTGGCAGAATATCGCATGTATTTTGACCAGTGGGTGCGACCATCCCAATTATTATATGGGTCGCTTAAATCATTATCGGCTTGTGAGAAAAGCTTGATACCTAAGAAAAATAAAGATGAAATAAGAAATATTCTTATGACCAAATGATTCATTTTTTGTCAGTGTGTGAAATTTTCCTTTTGCGAAAATACAAAAAAAGTATAAATGATTGCTGAAAATTTCACTAAAAACACTACTTTTGCAAACTATGAAAAATATCCGAAATTTTTGCATTATAGCTCACATCGATCACGGCAAAAGTACTCTTGCCGACCGTTTACTTGATTACACAAACACAATCAAGGAAAAAGACAGAATGGAACAAGTCCTCGATAATATGGATTTAGAGAGGGAAAGAGGAATAACTATAAAAAGCCATGCTATTCAAATGGAATATGAATTGAATGGTGAAAAGTATATTTTTAATTTAATTGACACACCTGGACATGTTGATTTTTCGTATGAAGTGTCACGCTCGATTGCTGCCTGCGAAGGTGCTTTGCTTGTAGTTGATGCAACGCAAGGAATTCAAGCTCAAACCATTTCAAATTTGTATTTAGCCATTGAAAATGACTTGGAAATAATTCCTGTGCTTAATAAAATGGACATGGAAAGTGCTATGCCCGAAGAAGTTAAAGACCAAATTGTTGATTTAATTGGTTGTAAACGAACTGATATTATTGAGGCAAGTGGTAAAACCGGTTACGGTGTTGATTTAATTATGGAGGCAATTGTTGATAGAATTCCAGCTCCAGTGGGTAACGAAAATGAACCTCTTCAAGCACTAATTTTCGATTCTGTTTTTAATTCATATCGTGGAATAATTGCTTATTTCAGAATTAAAAATGGGATTATTAAAAAAGGAGATTTTGTAAAATTTATTGCCACAGGTAAAGAATATTATGCTGATGAAATAGGCACGCTTAAACTCACAATGGAGCCAAAAAATATTTTAAAAGCAGGAGATGTTGGTTATATTATTTCTGGAATTAAAACTTCTAAAGAGGTAAAAGTTGGTGACACTATAACTCATGTTGCAAACCCAACACAAGAACATATTGCAGGTTTTCAGAATGTTAAACCCATGGTTTTTGCAGGTGTTTATCCTGTTGATGCCGACGATTACGAGGATTTACGCTCATCGTTAGAAAAATTGCAGTTAAACGATGCCTCACTTTCGTTTGAACCCGAATCGTCTGCTGCTCTTGGTTTTGGTTTTCGTTGCGGATTTCTTGGATTACTTCACATGGAAATTGTTCAAGAACGCTTGGATAGAGAATTCGATATGGATGTAATTGCCACTGTACCTAACGTTTCGTTTAAAGTTATTACAACAAAAGGTGAAACTATCGAAGTCCATAATCCATCGGGCATGCCAGTTCCAAGCATTATTGAACATATTGAAGAACCATATATTAACGCTCAGGTAATTACAAAAGCTGAATATTTAGGCGGTGTAATGAAACTTTGTATTGATAAAAGGGGAGTCCTGAAAAATCAAGTTTACCTCACAAGTAATAGAATTGAACTAACTTTTGATATGCCTCTGAGCGAAATCGTTATCGATTTTTATGATAAACTAAAAAGTATTTCTAAAGGTTACGCATCTTTTGATTATCACATAACCGATTATAAACCAGCCAAATTAGTAAAATTAGACATTCTTTTAAATGGGGATTCGGTAGATGCCTTATCCTGTTTAATTCATATTGATAATGCACACTCTTTTGGTCGTAGAATTTGTGAAAAACTAAAAGAATTAATCCCTCGTCAACAGTTTGATATTGCAATACAAGGAGCTATAGGAGCAAAAATTATATCCCGCGAAACCGTTAAAGCTCTTCGAAAAGATGTTACAGCCAAATGTTACGGTGGTGATATTACTCGTAAACGAAAACTATTGGATAAACAAAAGAAAGGCAAGAAACGAATGAGACAAATTGGTAATGTTGAAGTTCCTCAAACGGCTTTTCTTGCAGTTCTTAAACTCGACTAAATATCACTTTTTCAAATACTTAAATTGTAATTTTTTGTCACAATGAGTTTCTTTCTATGGATAATTTTGCAAACCAGCACAAACTTATAGAAGGGGAGTGGTACTCACTCAAAATCCTTAAACTTATTGAATTTGAAAATGAGTGGTTTTATTTACTAGAAACTCCTTTTAAAACTCGCATCACAATTCCTGCAGAACCATACAAAAACTATTCATTTACAATAGGAGAGGAGATTCGCTGTAAAGTAGATAAAGTTAGCTGTAGTGGTAAAATATATTTAGAACCCGAACATCCATTTTATAAAGCAGGATTCATTTATTCGTTTGAATTTGCCAAAATTATTGAGGTGGATAGTTTATATGGTGGCAAAATAACTATTTCATACTATAAAGACAAACTTAATAATTTAATCGAAATTCCTATATGGATACCACCAAAAAATATTGAGAATCCTATCGATTTAAAGATACTGCGAATTAAAAAAGCTCAAATTATTGCTTTTCCAACTCAAAGTCCTTACATTACTGAATATAGCGACAATCAAGAACTTGAACTTACATTTTTCGAAAAGTTTATCAATCAATATGGTGAAATCGAATACATTGTGTTCGACCAATATGGTGGCTGGAATATAATTCCTGCAAAATATTTTTCAACTATCGAAATACCTAAAAATTCAAAATTAAATGCAATTGCTGTTAAACATCCTACTAATAGTTATTTTTACATTCAGCCCGAGCATCCAATTTATAAAAATGGTAATGCATATCCGTTTGTTGTTACCGATGTGAAAATTAACACTAATACACTTAATAGCAATAATATACCTGAAATTGTAGTAAGTTTAAAAGATAATATTTACAGCAATTACAAACTTGTTTCATTTATCGAAAATCCTCCAAAAATTGGGGAAACAATATTGTTAATAACTTTGGGGATAAGAAAAGGTGTATTACACTTGCATTTGCCAAAATAAAGTACTATATTTATAATCGTCAAACAATACATTATTTATCTTTCGTTAAACTAAAAAATTGCGAATGAAATATAGCCCACTTCAGTGTTTATATCGCTCTATCCTGAATAGTCCTAGAATCAGAGGAAACAAAGAATATTCAGATATAATTGGAAAAGTAGTTCGTTTAAGTGCTAAACTATACGAAAAAGAGACCTTAAAAAACGGACAGCCATACTTGTGCAAACCTCTAACTATTGCTCAAATATGCGTGGATGAATTAGGATTAAGTTATCAATCGGTTTGTGCTGTATTGCTATATCATGCGGTTGAAGATAATAAGATAAGTATTGAACAGCTTAAAATTGATATTGGCGAAAAAGCAACAGGTATTATTAAAGGCAGATTGCGAATATCCAGTTTACAAAATGAAAAAGCTTACATTCAATCGGATCAGTTTCGCAAATTATTTATTACGTTATGTGAAGATATTCGAGTTGTTTTAACCAAACTTGCAGATTTATTATTTAGCTTGCGTAATGCTTCGATGTATGATGAAGATTTAAGACAAAAACTAGCTTTAGATGCAACCATATTGTATGCTCCAATGGCGCATCGTTTAGGATTGTATAAAGTCAAACTCGAAATGGAAGATTTATCGTTGAAAATTTCTAAACCAACCGAATATGAGCAAATTGAAATCAAGCTTCAAGAAACTAGCAAAGCTCGAGAATCGTATGTGGATAAATTTATTATTCCTATTGAAGATAGTTTAAAGTTAACTGGATTAAAGTTCGACATTAAATATCGAACTAAATCTGTAAACTCTATCTATCAAAAAATGCTTAAACAAAAAGTAGAATTTGAAGGTGTTTATGATGTTTTTGCAGTTCGTATTATTATCGATTGTTCGTATGAAGATGAAAAACCATTTTGCTGGAGAGTTTATTCATCAATTACCGATAAATATACTCCAAATCCATCACGATTAAGAGATTGGATTTCCATACCAAAATCAACTGGTTACGAATCATTGCACACAACAGTAATGGGACCCGAAGGAAAATGGGTGGAAATTCAAATTCGCTCCAAACGTATGGACGAAATTGCTGAAAAAGGTATTGCAGCCCATTGGAAATATAAAGGCATAAAAGCTGGAAAAACAATTGATGCATATTTAGGACAAATTCGTGAATTACTCGAAACCATCTCAAATACCGAAGGAGATGTTGTTAATCAGTTTATTATGGATGTGAAAACAGATGAAATATTTGTTTTTACACCCAAAGGCGACTTGAAATCAATGCAAAAAGGTTCCACCGTGCTCGATTTTGCTTTTGAAGTCCATACACAAGTTGGGGCTAAGTGCGTGGGCGCTAAAGTAAATGGTAAAGCCGTAAAACTTCGACATATTGTTGAAAACGGGGATCAAGTAGAAATTATTACCTCTAAAAATCAAAAACCAACCAACGATTGGCAAAATATTGTTACAACTACTAAAGCTCAAGCAACTATCCGACGACTTTTGCAGGAAGAAAAATTAAAAGAATCGGAGATTGGTAAAGAAAATTTTGATCGCAAATTTAAAAATTGGAAAATTGATATTGATAGTCAATCCATTAATAAAATTTTATCGCATTTTAAAATTAAAACGGCAAACGATTTTTATTACTTAATTGGAATTGAAAGAATTGATTTACAAGATGTTAAAGAATTCATTCAAGCAATTCAACTTCAACCAAATCACGAAAATAAAGATTTTCAAGGTGTTACGAAATTTAAAGCCAATGGTAAACCATCCTCAAATTTACTTACAATAGATGAAAGTTTAAAAGATATTAACTATCATTTTGCCAGCTGTTGTAATCCAATTAAAGGGGATAATATTGCTGGTTTTGTTAGTATTGGTAAAGGAATTACCATTCATCGTACCAATTGCAAAAACTTTATTCAATTAGCTCAAAAATTTCCATATCGAATTCAAGAAGCAATATGGCAGTTAGGAGGTGATGATAAATCATTTGTAGCCACATTAAAAGTTACTGGGAACGATCAAGTTGGAATTTTAAACAACATCTCTGAAGTAATCTCTACGGAATTGAAAATTAATATGCAATCGTTAACGGTGAATTCTCGTGGTGGATTATTTGAAGGTGTTTTTAAAATTGTAGTTAATGATACTAAAATGATGGAAACTTTAGTTCATCGACTGCAACGAGTCAAAGGCGTATTGAAAGTTAATAGAGTAAATAATTGATTTTTCAATTCAATTTACGGGTAAATGTGGGTATTCAAAAATTAATAAAAAAGTCCGATAATTAATATTATGTTAAGTAGGTTTTTTTATATTCAAATTCCAATACGTATTCCTTTCTAATTTATTTTTTAAGCTCTTCTATCCTTTTAAGGGTATTTTGAGCATCTTCATTATGTTCAAATGTTATATAATAGTAATACAGAATTGAAAGAAGTTGAAGGTTATCTGGCTCAATTTGTAAGCAAACATTCAGATATGGTTTAGCTTTTCCTATCCACGAAATTCGTTCTAAATTTTTTTCATCTATAGTATAATGCTCTAGATTTTGTTTTAAAGCAATATCATTGGATAATTGTGCATAACGATTAAAATAAAGCACAGCAATATTATAATTGTATTTATATTCATTTGGCAAAAAATCAATTGCAAGTTTGTAATTTTTTTCAGCTTGTTTAAAGTTTCCTTTTTTCTCGTACAATACTCCTAGGTTATAGTATATTTCGGGAGAATTATTTTGATGAACAATTATTGAACTTAAAATATCAATACATTTATTCGTATCTTTTTTAAAATTATAAACATTATATGCTTGCATTAGAAATGTTAACGAATCCTTAAAAACTGGATATGCACTATCAATTATTTTTATGGCAGAATCTATTTTATTGTCTTTAACATATGCTTCAGTTAATAATACGTATGAGTTTACTTTAGTTGGATTTAATTCAATAACTTGCATAAAATACTTTTGAGCCAATGTATAATATTCTTTTTTCATAGCACTTAAACCTGCTCCTAATGCCGAAATGTAATTTTTACGATAGGCTAAACCTTTTTCATAAGCTTCTAACGATTTTATCCATTCTTTCATTTCGAAATATGACTTTCCTCTGGAGTTAATTACATCTACGCAGTATTGTATGCCAATTTGTGGATTTTTTATTTCTAATTCTTCAAACGATTTAAATTTGTCGTAAGCTAATGATTTGTAGAAAAATGCAACAGCACTATCAATTAAAACTACTGGACCAATTGATGTAGAGTCCATTTTTTGAAAGGAAACAATATTTTGAAGGGCAGAAAAAAAATCAATGTAAGCATGATGAAACTTAATTTTTCCATTTTTCATTAAATAAAGCTCCTCTCCCACTTTTACATAATCTTTTTGGTTAACAGCCTTTATGATATTATTGATAATAAAAGCCGAATCAATTTTAGTTTTTGATTGAGAGCTACAAGTTTGTATAATAAAGAACAAACCAATAGTGATAATAATAGATAGTTTTATTTTCATAATGTTACATATTAGTTAAAAATAATGCCGGATAAACCGGCATTATTTAGTTTAAATGAATTTTATTAACCCCTAATTTCCTTCATTTTAGCATCAACTTCTTTTGCTTTATCCAACTCGTTCATTCTAGTATAAACTTGTTTAAGCATATATAAAGTATCATAATCTTTATCGTTTAAAGACCTACATTTTTCCAAATAAGGACGAGCTTTAACTAAATATTCATTAGCAGATTTTATCATTGAATCATATTGTGCTTGTTGATCCACAGGTAATTTTTCCGCAACTTCTTTCTCTTTTAAAAATTTATTGAAATAAACTGTGCCAAAATTAAATAATGCGTCAAAGTAATCAGGTTTTAATTCGATAGCTCTTTCGTAAGCTTTAACAGCTTCTTCAAAATTACCCATATCATTTAAAACTGTTCCGATATTAAAATAAACGATTGGATTATTTGGTTCTTTATCTTTAATTTTTTGCAATAAATCCAACGCCACCTTAGTTTGTCCTGCCCACAGATAAATATTAAATTTTTGAATCATAATACGACTAGTATCTGCAAACACTTTTTCGCCATTATTAATAGTATTGATAGCTTTCGTTGTATCGTTTTCATCTTTATAAATATCGGATAAGAAAATATAAATATTGGGCTCATTGTATTTTGCACTTATTAAACCATTAAAATATTGTTTAGCACTTTTATAGTTTTTCTTTTCGCCTTGAGGTTTTAATTTTTCCATATACATCGCAGCTAAAGCAGCCATATACATAGCTCCATTATCGGTTTTAATTCGGTTAGTTTTATCGAAATCGGCAAAAGCTTCGACAAATTTTTGGTTTTGATACGAAACTAAACCTCTATTAAAGTATAATGCTGCACAATATTGAGAACCTATAATTGGGCTACTAATATCTAGCATGTCGTTAGAAATTCCGCCGTCGATAGTGATAGCTTTTTGGTAAGATGCATAAGCAGTATCTAAAGCATTTTCCTTTAAGGTGTTAACAGTTGGGTCGGTTGAAGCAGCAATTTTATAATAAATATTTCCACGATAAAACCAAGTTCGAGCTTGATCTTTTGTGTCAGGGTGTAGAGCTGCTTCTTCAATTGCCTCAAGGGCTTTGGCTATTTTACCTCTGCGATAATCTTGAAACGCATTGTTTATTTTTGATGATTGAGCAAATCCAGTTGCAAACAATGCCAACATGGTAATTACGATTACTAATTTTTTCATGATTTTTTTATTTTACTAATCTATAAATTTATTTTTTTTTAGTTATTCTTCATCTTTTTCAGGTTCATTTTCTTCGTTATCTTCGCTATCTTCATTTTCTATTTCCTCAATTTCGTCATTTTCATCTACTTCATCTACAATAGAAACCGAGTCGTCTGCTTCGCCAACTACTGCTTCGTATTCCACTTCTTCCTCTTCGTCGGCAGGTACGGTAGCTACTGCTGCTATTTGATTATCGTTACGCAAATTTATTAATTTTACACCTTGAGTTGCACGCCCCATAACTCTGGTATCTGCAATTCGTAGGCGGATTAATATTCCGTTTTCAGTGATAATCAATAAATCGTCCGAATCGGTTACATTTTTCATAGCAATTAACTTTCCAGTTTTTTCGGTGATATTCATTGTTTTTACACCTTTTCCACCGCGGTTAGTTTCGCGGTAATCTACCACTGGAGAGCGTTTGCCATATCCATTTTCAGAAACTACAAGAACGTTGCTTTCGGGATCGTCAACACAAATCATGCCTATCACGTAGTCGCTATCGTTTGCTAACTTAACGCCTTTTACTCCAGAAGCATTTCTACCCATTGGGCGAACTAGTCGTTCGTTAAAACGAATTGCTCTACCCGAACGAAGTGCTATCATAATTTCGTGGCTTCCACCAGTTAATCTTGCTTCTAACAAATTATCATCTTCACGAATTGTGATAGCATTAATTCCATTTTGACGAGGACGAGAATATGCTTCTAGGGATGTTTTTTTGATAATCCCTTTCTTCGAGCAAAGAATTACATAATTGCTTTTAACATACTCTTCGTCAGATAAATTAAGAACATTAATTACAGCTTTAACTTTATCGTCGGGTTCGATGTTTATCATATTTTGGATGGCTCGACCTTTAGAAGTTTTGTTTCCTTCGGGAATTTCATATACTTTAAGCCAGAAACATTTTCCTTTTTCAGTAAAGAACAGCAAATAATTATGATTGGTTGCAATGTGTAAATATTCAATAAAATCATCATTTCGTGTACTACTTCCTTTTGAGCCTCTGCCTCCACGATTTTGAACTTTATATTCGGTTAATGGAGTCCGCTTAATGTATCCTAAATGCGACATAGTAATCACAACAGCCTCATCTGCAATAGTATCTTCTATTCTAAAATCAGCGGCAGTGTATTCAATATTTGTTTTTGGCTCATCACCATATTTATTTTTAATTTCAATAAGCTCTTCTTTAATTACTTTCATTCGTAAAGCCTCATCAGCTAATAATTCATTTAAGTAATCGATAAGTTTCATTAACTCATCATATTCATTTTGAAGTTTTTCGCGTTCTAAGCCTGTTAACTGACGTAATCTCATTTCGACTATTGCTCGAGCTTGCAGTTCGCTTAGTTGGAAGCGTTCCATTAAATTTGTGCGGGCTTCTTCAACTGTTTTTGATGCCCTAATAATTGCTATAACTTCGTCGATATTATCCAACGCAATTAGTAATCCTAATAAAATATGAGCACGTTTTTCGGCTTCGCTAAGGTCGAATTGAGCCCTCCGAATGACAATTTCGTGGCGGTGATTCACGTAATGGAAAATCATGTCTTTTAAGTTTAAGGTCATTGGACGACCTTTAACTAATGCTACATTATTAACACTAAATGAAGTTTGAAGAGCGGTATATTGATAAAGTTTATTAAGAACAACATTAGCAACTGCATCGCGTTTTAAGTCATAAACAATTCGAAGTCCATTTCTATCCGATTCATCTCGAATGTCTGCGATCCCCTCAATTTTTTTCTCATTTACTAATTCGGCAGTTTTGCGAATCATTTCTGATTTATTAACTTGATAAGGGATTGACGTGATAATTATTTTTTCACGACCATGATCGTGGTCTTCATTTTCAATAATTGCTTCGCCTCTCATCATTATTCTACCACGACCTGTATGGAAAGCCTCGCGAACACCATCGTAACCGTATATTATCCCACCAGTAGGAAAGTCGGGAGCCTTAATGTATGCCATCAATTCTTCGATCGTAATTTCATTATTATCGATATAGGCAACAATTCCGTCAATTACTTCAGTTAAATTATGTGGAGGCATGTTAGTTGCCATACCAACAGCAATCCCAGAAGAACCATTAACGAGTAAATTAGGAATTTTTGAAGGTAACACCGTAGGTTCTTCAAGAGAATCATCAAAATTTAATCGAAAATCAACAGTGTTTTTATCAATATCAAACATCATTTCTTCAGCAATTTTTTTCATTCTTGCTTCGGTATAACGCATTGCTGCTGGACTATCACCGTCTATTGAGCCAAAATTACCTTGACCATCAATTAGTGGATAACGTAATGACCATTCTTGAGCCATACGAACCATTGAGTCGTATACTGCAGTGTCACCATGTGGGTGATATTTTCCAAGCACTTCGCCAACAATACGAGCTGATTTTTTATACGGTGTTGTTGAAACTATTCCCATATCCCACATGCCATATAAAATTCGGCGGTGAACAGGTTTAAAACCATCTCGTACATCGGGTAATGCACGGGCAACAATAACCGACATCGAATAATCGATGTAGGCTGATTTCATTTGATTTTCAATGTTTACTTTAATAATTTTTTCTTCTTGTGTCATAAATCCCCTATTCTGTATTCTTAGTTTAAATGAAAGCACGAATTTACTATTTTTATATGAAATAATAAGCATTTTAGAGGTTTTATTACTAACAAAAATGTGTTAAAAAAAAACCTTTATTTAAATTGTCTGTTGTATAATAACTTGTATTTTTGAAAAATCTAATAATTACATTAACTATGGAAGTAAAATTATCCTCAAGAGCTTACGATGTTTTGTCATACAGTTCTAATGAAGCCCATCGTTTAGGAAATGATTATGTTGGCATTGAGCATTTATTACTTGGAATATTACGCGATAATGAATGCGGTGCAATTAGCATTTTAAAGCAATATAAAATAAATTTAAAAAAGATTAAATACGAAATCGAAGTTGCCATCAGAAACGATGAAAATAAATCACAACAAAATATTTCCGATCATCATTATGTAAACAAGCAACCTGTTAATAAACAACTTGAAAAAGTTATTAAATACGCTTTTCTTCTTTCTAAAAATTACAAAAGTAGCGTAATCAAAACCGAGCATTTGTTATTATCAATTCTAAAAGAAGAAAATAATATTGCAACTATGATTTTAAATAAAGAAGGATTAAAATATATTCATGCTCAACGAATTGTAGAAATTATGAACAGTACTGGCGTTAATGATGAGGATAAATTTGAGAAAAAAGATAAAGAGTTTGATGAATTTGACGATTTTAAGGATGAATTATCAAGCGGTGATGACGAAGATGTAAACCCTTTTGGAGGTGGCGATTCTTCCTCAAAAAAAAGTGCCGATCCTAAATCAAAAACTCCAGTTTTAGATAGCTTTGGAAGGGATTTAACCCGTATGGCTGAAGAAGATAAGCTCGATCCTATTGTTGGTAGAGATAAGGAATTGGAACGCATAGCTCAAATTCTTAGTCGTAGGAAAAAAAATAACCCCATTTTAATTGGTGAACCAGGTGTAGGTAAATCGGCAATTGCCGAAGGTCTTGCTCTTAGAATTGTGCAGCGAAAAGTTCCACGATCTTTATTTAATAAAAGAGTTGTTACGCTTGATTTAGCCTCATTAGTTGCTGGAACAAAGTATCGCGGTCAGTTTGAAGAAAGAATGAAAGCGGTGTTGAAAGAAATTGAAAAAAACACCGATATCATTATGTTTATTGATGAAATTCATACGATCGTTGGTGCTGGTAACGCTTCAGGTTCATTAGATGCATCAAATATGTTTAAACCAGCCTTAGCTCGTGGCGAATTACAATGTATTGGTGCAACAACCTTAGATGAATACAGACAATACATCGAAAAAGATGGAGCGTTAGAACGTCGATTCCAAAAAGTGCTGATTGATCCAACCACAGAAGAAGAAACGGAACAAATTTTACACAATATTAAAGCAAAATATGAAGACCATCACTTAGTTAGATACGACGATGAAGCTATTAAGGCTTGTATTAGCCTTACCATGCGGTATATTAGTGATAGATGTTTGCCCGACAAAGCAATAGATGCGTTAGATGAAGCTGGTGCTCGGATTCATATTAAAAATGTACATGTTCCTGCCGATGTGCTCGATTTAGAATCACAAATTGAACTTACACGACAAAATAAAAACACTGCTATTAAAAATCAAAAATTTGAAGATGCTGCAAATTTTAGAGATGCTGAACGAAAATTAATAGAAGAACTCGAAAAAGCCAAAAAACGTTGGTTAGAAGACAATCAAACCAACCGACAAATTGTTACCGAAGAAAATGTGGCTGAAGTTGTTGCAATGATGACTGGTATACCTATTCAGCGAATTGCTAAAAATGAAGGGGAACGATTACTAAGCATGGAGGCGGAATTAGAAGGTTCGGTTATTGGACAAAATGCTGCGATTAGCAAAGTTGTTAAAGCAATTAGACGCAACAGAGCCGGACTTAAAGACCCTAACAAGCCCATTGGGTCATTTATATTTTTAGGACCTACCGGTGTTGGAAAAACGTATTTAGCAAAAATTTTAGCTCAATATCTATTTGATTCAACTGATGCCATGATTCGTATTGATATGAGCGAATATATTGAAAAATTTGCTGTTTCACGTTTGGTTGGTGCTCCTCCGGGTTATGTAGGTTATGAAGAAGGTGGTCAACTTACCGAAAAAGTTCGCCGTAAGCCCTACTCTATTGTTTTACTCGATGAAATTGAAAAAGCACACCCTGACGTTTTTCATATTTTACTTCAGGTACTTGATGATGGAGTGTTAACAGATAGTTTAGGTCGTAAAGTTGATTTTAAAAACACTATTATCATTATGACGTCCAATATTGGGACTCGACAATTGAAAGATTTTGGTACTGGAGTGGGCTTTCAAACTGCAACTCGCACTCAATCAATTCAAAAAGATTCAACCGGTATTTTGGAAAATGCTTTGAAAAAAGCTTTTGCTCCCGAATTTTTAAATCGAATTGATGATGTAATTATTTTTAATTCGCTTGAACGGGAAGATATTCATAAAATAATCGATATCGAACTCAAACATTTGTTTAACCGAGTTCAAAAACTTGGTTTCCAAATTGAAGTTAGTTTAGATTGCAAAGATCATTTAATTGAACGTGGTTGGGACCCTCAATATGGTGCTCGTCCCTTGAAAAGAGCGATTCAAAAATATATCGAAGATGAATTAGCCGAAGAATTAATTCGAAATAAAGATGCAGAAGCAAAACTAATTATTGTCGATTACAATAAAGTCGATGATAAAGTTGTAATTAAATTTAAAAAAGAAAAGAAATCAAAAACGTCATCGGTTGATAAAGAATGAAATTTGAATTATTGTTTTTAAAAGCCATGTAGATATTATTTCAACATGGCTTTTTTGTTAATAATTAGTATACTGAGAATTCATTTTTGTATTACTCCTAAAAGTAATTCTACATTTTTTTTATTATCGTATAAAACTGAAACTTCATCGATTCTAGTTTGTATGTCGGCTTGAGTAAAAGTTTGATTAAAAATAGTTTCAATTTGGCTTATACAATTGGATTGATTTTCAAGATTTACAATATTCACAGAATTTGATATGCCAGTTCCTTCAAGCATTTTATCGTTACAAATGCAAAATCGACCATTAAATAATGCATTTAATAGCTTTAACTTTAACCCGGTTGATTGTAGAGTAAACAAAAGGTTTAATTGAGCATTTGATATTAAATTTTTTAACTCATCATCAGATGGATTTGATATTAATGTGATATGTGAATAATTTGTAATTGCTTGAAAAATAGATTTATCCGGATTATTACCAGCAATTTTCAATGGAATATTTATGTTCGATAAAAGATTTTCAATAATCCACACCACCATTTGATAATTTTCGGCTACGGATAAATTTCCATGAAACAAAGCGTAATCGCCTTTACCAGTTTTAATTTCACAAACATTACTTTGATGAAATGGAGGAATTAATGTTGTTTTACCATATTTAGTATTAAAGTAATAAAAATCATTTTGTGAAATAGAGATTAGTGTATCGGCACTTTGGAGGACTTTTTCAAAGTATTTGAGTTTTATAGCATCTAAAATATAGTAAGCCTTTTTAAATACATTAGACGTGCGATTACTAAGTTCATGGTAGTAATTGTGCTCAATATTATGGGTTCTTACAATTTTAAGTCTTTTTTTCAAGTTATTATGATTTAGGAATGCACAAGTGTGGAGTCCTTCAAAAATTATTGGAGCTTCATCTTGTAATAAGTTATTCAACAAGTTTTTATTTTGTCGGCTTCGAACTATGTATGGTTTTATAGAAAGATGATATAGAAAAGATTTTGGACGTGGGTAATATGATACTTTTGTTGCAAATTGATTTAATATTTCTTGTTTCTCGCGACCATATTGAAAACAATGCAAATGAATATTTAAACCTGCTTCACTTAGGTGTTTGAGTTTATAAAACACATCAATAATACCACCATAGTTAGCAGGATATGGAATATTAAACGAAATAATATGAAGGTCGATTTTAGACATATTGATGAATAATATTTTCGAGAATTAATTTTTCATTTTCCCAATTTAATTTTTTTGATGCATTTTTAGAGTTAGTTTTACATTGATTAGTATATTCCTTATTATTAATTAATTGTTTAATTGAATCGGCAATATTTTGAGGAGTAATTTCATCAATTACAATTCCAATTTGATAAGTTTCTATGATACTTTTTACCTCAATTAAATTTGATGCAATAACGGGTATTCCAGCCATTATATAATCAAATAATTTATTGGGTAAACTGTATTTGTAATTGATATTTAGGTCTTTATCAAGTGTTAGTCCTACGTCAGATACTGCAGTATATTTCATCATTTCAGAGTATGGCAGTTTTGAAATAAATTTAATTTTTTTATTTAGATTCTGTTTTTTTGCAATATCTTTTAATTTATCAATAACATCTCCTGAGCCAATAATTAAAAGTAACACATTATCTAAATATTGAAGTGATAAAACTGCTTCTTCATAGCCTCTGTCAATGTTTATACCTGCACCTTGCATAATCATAATAAACTCTGATTCAGGTATGTTTAAGTCCGAACGGGTAATATTGTCATCAATCTCAATTTGAATTGGGACATTGCGAATTACTTCAATTTTATGATTAAATGATTTACTGTATATTTCAGCAATAGAATTGTTTACAGTAATAAAATTGTCAACATGTTTAAAACAAAAGTTTTCAATAATTGACCATATTCTTTTTACGATTTTTCTGTTTTGAATTTCGGGTACTCCTAAAAAATATTCATGGCTATCATAAATTAAAGGTTTTCGCTTTAATATAGAAATCAATGTATTGGCTAACAAGGTGTCTAAGTCGTTAGCATAAAGAACATCGATTTTTTTAAAAAGTAAGTAAAAAAAAAGTCTTAAATTGAATAAGAAATAAAAAAGTGGCCCTTTATTTATGAAAAAGATAAATCGTTTTATGCGATAAGGACGACTAATTTGTAAACTATTGGGTAATTTTCTGCCTATTAACACAACATTAAACCTCAATTCATGCAAGGTAGAACAAGTTCTAGCTACTCTCTGATCGGTACTTAGGTCGTTTATAACTGATATGGCAATAGTTTTCAAAACGGATTTTTTTGTAATGGAATAACACGAAAAAGCAGAAAATATTATAAAGAATAAATTATTCGTCAATTTGAAGATTATGTCCCATTTTTTCTTGTTTAGTGAGCAAATATTTTTTATTAAACTTATTTGGGTGAATAACCATAGGAATTGTGTTCACAATTTCAATTCCATGACCGGATAATCCAACCCGCTTAGTAGGATTATTAGTAATAAGTTTAATTTTGGTTGCGTGTAATTGTCGTAGAATTTGTGCACCAATACCGTAATCACGCTCATCGGCTTTAAAACCAAGTTCTAAATTAGCTTCAATAGTATCGCGCCCGAGTTCTTGTAAGTGATATGCTTTAAGTTTATTTATTAATCCGATGCCTCTGCCCTCTTGATTCATATATAAAACAATGCCTTTTCCTTCTTTTTCAACCATTTGCATTGATTCGTGGAGTTGTGGTCCACAATCGCATTTACACGAACCAAAAATATCTCCAGTAGCACATGACGAATGAACCCGAACCAGCACTTCATCAGTGTCTTTCCATTCGCCTTTAACAAGAGCTAAATGCACTAATTCGTTATCGATTTGGCGAAAAGCAATTAACTTAAAATGTCCCCACTCGGTTGGCATATCAACAGTTTCTTCACGAACAACCAAGGATTCTTTTTTGATTCGATATGCAATTAAATCTTTAATGGTAATCACTTTAAAATTAAATTTTTCTGCAATTTTCATTAATTCTGGAAGTCTAGCCATTGTTCCATCGTCATTCATAATTTCCACTAAAACACCAGCAGGACTCATTCCAGCAAGTTTTGCTAAGTCAACAGTAGCTTCGGTATGTCCGGCGCGACGAAGCACTCCGCCATTAACAGCACGAAGAGGAAAAATATGACCTGGACGACCTAAATCTTCTGGTTTAGTATCTGGATTAATGAGCGCTTTAATAGTTTTAGAACGGTCAAAAGCAGAAATGCCGGTTGTACAACCTTGTCCAATCAAATCGACAGAAACAGTAAAAGGGGTTTGATGTAGAACGGTATTGTTTTGTACCATTAAATCTAAATTTAATTTTCTTGCAATTTCCTCGGTAATTGGGGCACAAATTAAACCTCTTCCATGTTTAGACATGAAATTAATAATTTCAGGAGTAACGTTATCAGCTAAAGTTATAAAATCGCCTTCATTTTCACGGTCTTCATCGTCAACTACAATAATTAGTTTTCCGGCTTTTAAATCATCAATTGCCTCTTCGATAGTATTTATTTTAAAGTTCATTATGAAATAGTTATTTTGAGTGCAAAAATAGTAATTTTGAATTGATATCAAACAAAAACGGCATCTCATTTAGAGACACCGTTTTATTAAAAAATAATTTAGAATTTATTCAGCAACCACTTCAAGTTTGATGTTAACTTTAACATCTTTGTGAAGGTTGATTTTTGCAGTATATTCGCCTAATTCTTTAATTGAGTCGCCATCAACCGATATTTTTTTACGGTCAACTTCAACATTTAATTGGTTAAGAATTGCTTCGGCAATTTGAATTGCATTAACAGAACCAAAAATTTTACCTTTTTCAGATGCTTTTGCACCAATTTTTAAAGTATAATCTTCTAGTTTTTTTGCAATATCTTGAGCAGAATTGCGAATTTTCTCTTCTTTAAATGAGCGTTGTTTAATATTTTCAGCTAATACTTTTTTATTTGATTCGGTAGCTGGAATGGCTAATTTTTTAGGATAAAGGAAATTTCGGGCATAGCCGTTTTTCACTTTAACGATGTCGTTCGCATACCCTAAATGTTCTACGTCTTGTATTAAGATAATTTCCATGGATTGACAGTTTTAAGTTTATTTCAATAAATCGGCTACATAAGGTAATAAAGAAAGATGACGAGCACGTTTAATAGATTGCCCAACTTTTCTTTGGAATTTCAAAGATGTTCCTGTTACACGGCGAGGTAAAATTTTACCTTGTTCGTTTATAAATCGTAATAGAAATGTTGCATCTTTATAATCAATGTATTTAATTCCGCTTTTTTTAAAGCGACAATATTTTTTCTTTTTAACATCTACTGCTATCGGAGTAAGATATTTTATTTCGGTTTGGTTTGCCATGATTCAAAAAAATTAAATGATTTCTTTTGTTTCTACTTTATTATCCTTTTTGTCGCGTTTGCGTTGATTGTAAGAAATGGCGTGTTTGTCAAGTTTTACGGTTAAAAAACGCATAATACGTTCGTCACGGATAAGTTGAATTTCAAGGTTTTTAATAATTTCGCCCTCTGCTTTGAATTCAAAAAGGTGATAAAAACCGGTGTTTTTTCTTTGAATCGGATACGCTAACTTGCGTAATCCCCAGTTTTCCTGGTGAACGATTTCAGCTCCATTGTCGAGTAAATGTTTCTCGAACTTTTTTACCGCTTCCTTCATCTGTTCATCAGACAAAACGGGAGTCATAATGAAAACGGCTTCATACTGATTAATCATAATTGTTAATTGTTTGATTTATTAATTAATTTTAATTCGGACTGCAAAAGTACAAAAAAATATGATATCTGCTAATTATCATTTATTTTTTTTTAGACGTCCAATTATTTAGTAATTAGCTACAAGATTTTTTAGAACAGATTAATAATTGCAGATGATAATAAAACATTGTTATTAAATTAAAAATAAAAACTGTACCTTTGCAATCTACTTTACTCTATAAAATGGCAAGTTGTGAGCCAGTATAGTAAAATTTTCGTTATGCTGATGCTGAAAATGCAACATCTTTATCAGCTTTATTTATCAAATATTAAATGTCATTTACTACCTTAAATTTAATTGAACCCATTCTTAAAGCGCTTACAGCCGAAGGATACACCACACCAACCCCTATTCAACAACAAGCAATTCCTTTTGTACTTCAAAAAAGAGATTTACTTGGTTGTGCACAAACAGGAACTGGAAAAACCGCCGCTTTTGCAATTCCGATTATTCAATTATTAGTTCAACAAAAAACACATAAATCGGGTGTAAAAGTTCTTATTTTAACTCCAACACGTGAGTTAGCTATTCAAATTGATGAAAGTTTCGCTTCGTATGGAAAATATACCGACTTAAAACATACGGTAATTTTTGGAGGAGTTTCGCAGCTCAGTCAAACAAATGCTCTAAAAAAAGGAGTGGACATTTTAGTTGCCACACCCGGAAGATTGCTAGATTTAATTCAACAAGGATTTGTCAGTTTGCGAAATCTTGAAATTTTTGTGTTAGATGAAGCCGACCGTATGCTCGACATGGGTTTTATTCATGATGTAAAACGAGTTATTTCAAATATTCCTGCCAAGCGACAAACACTGTTTTTTTCGGCAACTATGCCACTCGAAATCCAACAATTATCAAAAATATTATTAGATAATCCTGCTAAAGTTGAAGTAACACCTCCCACATCAACGGTTGACAAAATAAAGCAAAGTTTATATTTTGTTAGTAAAAACGATAAGCCGAAGCTTTTTATTTATTTACTTAAAGAACAAAAAATTGCAAATGCATTAGTTTTTTCACGAACCAAACATGGAGCCGATAAAGTTGTTAAATTTTTGCTGAAAGAAAACGTAAAAGCAGCAGCAATTCATGGTAACAAAAGCCAAAATAACAGACAGAATGCTTTAAATGATTTTAAAACAGGTAAAATTCAAGTTCTTGTAGCCACCGACATAGCAGCTCGTGGAATTGATATTGATGAATTGTCGCATGTATTTAACTTTGATTTACCAGAAGTTCCCGAAACATACATTCATCGTATTGGACGAACAGGAAGAGCTGGTTTAGGTGGCACTGCCATAGCATTTTGCGATGTGGACGAAAAAGATCAGTTGAAAGATATAGAGAAATTTATTTCTCAGCATATTCCTGTTGTTGAAAATCAGCCCTACCCATTGGATCCAAGTTTATTGCCTCAAAAAGATAACCATAAAATTGAAAAAAGAAGGTTTGAAGTAACCAAAACAAAAGAAAAAGACAAACAACGTAAAATTAATAGTGATAGACGCTGGAAAAAAAGATATTAATTATTTTGCTTAAAATCAATTTTTCTTTTTGATAAAGAAATTGTCATAAGCTTGATTATAACCATTTATTAAGTCGTCAAACACTTCTTTAACGGTATTGATTTTTGTAGCTAAATATGCATTACTACCAGCAAAAGCGTATCCGTTTTTAAAATTACCATAATAAGCATTATATAGTGCTTTAAAAATACAATACGGACTTTTTTCCATTAAGCATGTGTGAACACAATGCAAAGGGCATTTAATAGGAACCTTTAGTCCTATTTTTACACTTTCTAAAAAATCATTGTTTATTGCTCTTCCTGGCAACCCAACGGGACTTTCAATTATAACAATATCATCTTTTTTAGAATCGATGTATGCTTGCTTAAAACCATCGGAAGCATCACACTCTTCGGTAGTTACAAAACGAGTGCCTAATTGAACTGCTTTGGCACCTTTTTGCATAATATTAAACATATCCTCGCCAGTATAAATACCACCAGCAGCAATTATTGGAATATCTTTCTGATGTTTTTCTTCGTACACAGCAACTTGTGTAACCACTTGAGGAACAATATTTTCTAAAGAAAAATCAGGGTCATTTATTTGTTCGGTTTTAAAACCTAAATGTCCACCAGCTTTTGGTCCTTCAACAACAAAAGCATCGGGTACATAATTATGTTTAGAAAACCATCGTTCGCACAATAACTTAGCTGCTCGAGCCGATGAAACTATAGGAACCAGTTTAGTATTGCTTTCGGGTGTTAAAAATTTTGGTAAATCCATTGGTAAACCAGCTCCTGAAAAGATAATATCTACTTTTTCGGAAATAGCTGTTTTTACTAAATCTTCAAAATTCGACATGGCAACCATGATATTTACACCAATAATACCTTTTGTTTTTTCCTTTGCTTTTCGAATTTCGTTTTTTAACGCTTCAATGTTTGATTCTAAATAACTCATAGCAGGTGTATGATGAACTAATCCTAAACCTGCAGCCGAAATTACTCCTACTCCTCCTTGATTTGCAACAGCAACCGCAAGTCCCGACATTGAAATTCCTACCCCCATTCCGCCTTGAATAATTGGTACTGGAATAGATAAATGTCCAATTTTAAATTCTTTTATCACAAGCCTATTATTTGTTAAAACTCGGACAAAAGTAATTAAACTTATCGTTGTATGAAATTTCATGGAAATTATTGACCTAAAAAAAAAGAAAAAAAGAATATAATATTTTATGCTATCGGTTTTAAATAAATGAAGTTTTTTTTTTGATAATTGAATATCAGTTGTTTAATTATTAATTCTGCTTGTTAAAAAATACTTATGTTGATTTTTTAAGTAAGTTAATTAATCAAAAAAAGAGGATTTACTCTTCCTTGAATTAAAAAAAACTCTGCTTTTTACCTTTTTTATGTAACACAATGTTGGCTGCTTCAGTAGTAATTAAGCAACCAGTTTCAATTTTATCAAACCAAGGCAGTATTTGATTAATAAAATTAGTTATTTGCTCCGGTTCGTCAATAATTTCAACAACCATAGGAAGCTTTTCTGTAAGTTCCCACTTGCTTGAGGAACGAATAATATTGCTTGACCCATAGCCCATTGCACCTTTTAGAACTGTGGCACCTGCCATATTATACCTTTTGGCAGCATAAACAATCATTTCGTATAAAGGAGAATGTTTAAATTTGTCGGTACTACTAATAAATATTCTTAAAATTTGAGCTTCATTTATGTTTTCCATAACTAAACAAGTTTTGTTGTAACACTACCTAAGTAAGTTGCCATTAACCCTACAAAAACACTAAGACTTGTATATAAAGCAAAATAGAAAAAGTTGCCATCTTTTAAAAGCAACATATTTTCGCTAGAAAAAGTCGAAAAAGTTGTAAATCCTCCACAAAAACCAACGGTTAAAAACAAACGTAAATTATCGTTTAATTCGTTACCTCGTTCAGATAAACCATAAATAAATCCAATAAAAAAACATCCAATAATATTAACCATAAATGTTCCCAAAGGAAAAGTTGATATCACCGAGTTTTGAATGTAACGAGAAGCCAAAAATCTTGAAACTCCACCTAAAAAGCTTCCTGTACCAATCATCAAAAGAATTTTAATCATACGCTGTACCTTACTTTAATGTTTTAAAAGAAATATAAAGTAGGAGTTATCAGCTTTTTAAGGCGGTTTAAGGCTAACTCCATAGCCGAATGCAAAGTTACACCTTTTTATAAATAAAATTTCTAAAAACTGAACAAATAATAATTTTTCTTTGCTTTTAAAAAAAAAAAATTAAATTTGTAGAACAAATTGAATAATACAAACCATTATGAAAAAAACATTTCTTTCTCTAATAATACTTTCAATTGCATATAGTAGTTTTTCGCAAGGTGAAAAGCCCCATTTTGCATCTGTAAATTTTTATCCTGTTATGGAAAATTTCAGTAGTTTAAAAGGCGGCTTTGGCTATAGTGTTGATGGAGCGTATTTTATTAACTCATGGTTTGGAGTTGGAGGAACTTTTAACCATAGTTTATTTAATTATAAGTATGATGGTTTTGAAGGCAAAACAAAAGCGTCTCATTTATCCTTTTGTGCCAATGCTTATGTTAAAAAATCATTTGGCGAAAAATTTACATTAATGCCTAACATTGGATTTGGTGTTTCGTATGCAAAAATACCCGATGCTGAACGTACTATTAAACAAGGCGGTGTTGATGTTCTTCAACAAACTGCGGGATATAGTTTAACTGGAGTTATGTTTAATACAATGTCCATCAAAGGGTTTTATAACTTCTATCAAGACATGAGTGCAAATGTTACGGTTGAATACATGTTGTCTGTATCAAACAAATGGCCCGAAAAAAGTTTTGGTGAGTTTTTGATGATTGGTATTGGATATACCTATTATTTGAATTTTAATAAAACTACAAAATAATATTTTCAATATTTTTAAAAAAGCCTCAGGTTTATGCTTGAGGCTTTTTATTTTGATTATTTAATAGATGTATAAAAATTTTACCTGATTAGAAATTGGAATTTTTATTCAAACTATAAGTTTTTTGTATACATGTTTTATTTTATTGCTTCGCTTCGATAAGTCGAGCTCGCATTGAAATAAAAAAAAACCTCGATGCGGATGAGTGAATTTATTTGTCGGGATGACTGGATTACCTGCGGTGATCCAAAAAGGGGGTGGTTCAAATGATTCACTCAAAGACCTACGGTCTTGCATTTTTTTATTTCATTGCTTCACTTCGATAAGTCGAGCTCGCTATAAAATAAAAAAAAAACCGCGATGCGGATGAGTGAATTTATTTGTCGGGATGACTGGATTCGAACCAGCGACCTCTTCGTCCCGAACGAAGCACGCTACCAAGCTGCGCTACATCCCGAAAATAATTGATTGCAAAAGTATAAAATTTTATGTTTAGAAAGCTCAATTATTAGTAAAAATCAAGTTAAAGGCTAAATTACCTGACATGAATATTGTAATTTTTTGTAGGTTTGCAAACCTATTTATTATTTTTTGATGTTGCAATTTATAAATTATACAAATTTTAAATACATTACTATATTAAAACAAATACTCTTACTGGTGTTTGTTCCAATAATTAGTGTGTCTCAAAATCAAAATAATATTAACGACTCTGTTGTTTATAAACGGCTTCAACTAGTTGAAAAAACGATTAAACTCCCCTACTCAAAAGTTGTTTTAGAGCAAATTCGTCAAAATGTATATGCTAATAAAACTGAACTTGAAAAATCAATATCATTATATAAAAATTATGAGCCAATTTTTGAACGAGAAATACTAAAAAATAACTTACCTGATGAATTAAAATACTTACCCTTTGCCATATCCGAAATGAATAATCGCATGATTGGCAAGTATGGCACAGCTGGGGTTTGGGGTTTACCAATAAGTGTGGCAGTCAAACATGGTTTAATTGTTACACCTTTTGTTGATGAACGATTAGATATTGAAAAATCGACAAAAGTTGCTTTAAGATATATAATGGAATTGTATGATATTTATTCTGATTGGTGGAAGACAATTATAGCATTTTCAAATAGCCCAGCTGCTTTAAATTCAACAATTATTCGATTAAAAGACAAAGATATGACAATATGGGATATTTATGATAACTCTAAATTGCCTTTTCGGCTTATTATCCCTAATTATATTTACAGCGTTTATATCATTAATTACATGAACACTTATGATTTAAAAATTAAGCCTGTAATAATGCCCGATTGTTCATTTGTGAAAATTAAAGGCGAAATTTTAGTATCCGATTTAATTGATAAAATCAATATTTCGGATACGTTGTTTTATTTATTAAATCCTGTTTATACCTCATCACGCATACCTGCATACTCTCACTATCCAATTCAAATTCCTAAAAGCAAGGAGGATTTATTTAAAGTGTGGGAAGATAGTTTGTATAAATGGGCTATAACTGCAAATACTCCTTTTTTTATTCCCGACAGTTTAGAAGAAATAATTGAAGATGATTCAAGTACAGATATTCAATTATTTAATGATTCAATTATTATAGAAATTGATGAGAAAAATATTGAAAAAACAGTTGAGAAGCAGAATACAGTTGTTGAAGAAAAAAAGAAACCAACAAATAATTCTTATAATATTGTATACATAGTAAAAAGTGGGGATGTTTTAAGCAAAATTGCTGAAAAACATAATGTTGATGTAAAACAAATTAAAGAATGGAATAATCTAAAAAGTGATAACATTAAGACTGGTCAAAAACTTATAATTCAATCAAAAAAGACAAATTCAACCAAATCAAATTCGCCATCGGAAATTAAACCTAAAAAAAATGAAAAATACAAATATTATACTGTAAAAAAAGGCGATACATTGTGGAGTATTGCACAGAGATATGATACTACAGATGATGAAATAAAGAAAATTAATGGAATAGGAAATTCTATTCATCCAGGTCAAGTTTTAAAAATTAAAATTATTAAATAACATTTAGGGTAAAAATTCTTATGAAATCAAAAAACGTATTGTGGTTTATGTTAGTTGCAATTTTAAGTTTAGCTGTTTTAGGATATTTTTTTCCTTCTAATGGTATAAAAATTGGCTCAACAACCTTAGAATTTGTTCACCCATACGATGTAATAAGAGGCGACACAAGCAAAAAAGTCGATTTAAATAGTGTTTTAACCGAAACCGATAAATATTTTAATAAAGACGAAATTAAAAATTTTACGGATAGTTTAAAAGCTTTTGAAAATTTTGCCAATAATAGTCCTACTCGAATTCATTATCCCGAAGGCAAAAGAGACATGTTTTTTGGATTGTTTGAATTAATGGAAAACTCAAAAAAGAGCAAAAAAAATATTAGAATTATACATTATGGCGATTCGCAAATTGAAGTTGATAGAATTACCGATTTATTTCGTGAAAATTTACAAACCGAATTTAGTGGAAATGGACCTGGTATAATTCCAGCTATTCAAACTATTCCATCATTGTCTGTTTCGCAAGATTATAGCGGAAATTTAACGAGATATACCATTTACGGAAGTAATGTTGATAGAGCTAATCATCGAAGATATGGAATAATTGGCTTAGTGTGTGAATTAAATGGAAATGCAACCATAAATTTCAGAACTCGCGAACAAGCCTATCCCAATGCTAAACAATTTTCAAAAGTTAGATTAGTTGTTGGAAAAACATCACCTGATTTTAAAGCAACTTTGGTGGCTGGTGGTAAAAATATAGGACAAAAGACCATTGAAAAAGAAACATCGAATGCAAGTGTAATTACTTGGCTGACTGATAGACCAGTTAAATCGGGCACTATTACGTTAAGTGGCATAGCTGATATTTATGCTATAGCTTTAGATGGACAATATGGAGTTAATGTTGATAATATTCCAATGCGAGGTTGTTCGGGAGATATTTTTTCAAGAATTGAGTTTAATAGCCTTTCGTCAATTTATGATGATATAGATACTAAATTAATTATTTTGCAGTTTGGCGGAAATGCAATGCCCCAAATAAACAGCAAAGAAAAAGCTATTTGGTTTAGTGAGCAAATTGAAAAACAAATTCAGCACTTTCAAAAAATTCATCCAAATTGTTTAATACTATTTATTGGACCTTCGGATATGTCGAAAAATATAAAAGGAAGCATGAAAACTTGGCCTTACTTAATTGATGTAAAAGAAGAAATTAAAAAAGTAGTATTAAAAAATGGGGCAGCTTATTGGGATATGTTTGAAGCTATGGGTGGCGAAAATTCAATGCCCGAATGGGTTAAAGCAAAACCAGCGTTAGCTACTACCGATTACATTCATTTTACTCAATTAGGCGCAAAAAAAATATCTGAAATGTTAAACAACGCTTTAATGAACGACTATCAGTTATACAAAGTTCGCCAACATTACAAAAATATAAAAGAAGGAAAAGTTATTGGAATAAAAAATATTAAAAAGAATGACAAAAAAAAGTAATCTATTAATGTTATTTCTTTGTTTATATTTCTCAGTTAATTCTCAGGAAGTTTTTAAGAATATTCCGGAATATCCATTTATGAATTTGTCTCTTAATAAATTAACTTTTCCGAACGACAGTAATGCTTTTGAGAAATTATTTGACAAAATGGACAACGTTATTTTTCAAGGTAAAGGCAATGTTAATATTATTCATATTGGCGGTTCTCACATTCAAGCTGATATTTTTTCAAATCAAATGCGAAAAAACTTATTAACATTTCATCCAGGTATCATTGCTAGTCGAGGTATTGTTTTCCCTTTTAGTGCTGCTGCTACAAACAACCCGTATAACTACAAAACTACTTATAAGGGTAGATGGATACCTACACGAAATATTCACCGCGAAATTTTAAATCCACTTGGAATAACTGGTATTGCAGTTTCTACTTCCGATTCAATTGCCGAAATAAACATTAAAATACGAAATAACGAAAATGAACCATTTTATGATTTTTCGCGAATTAGAGTGGTTGGACATTCAGAAATGAACAGCATTGAGCCAATTTTAAAAATTGATAGCCTATTTTATTTAAATGGCATTTTTGACTCTATTACATCTTCGTACTTGTTTAATCTTACAACATATACCGACTCGCTTACACTTTGCTTTCAGTCAAACGATACTCTGCATTATCCATTTACTTTGAGTGCTATTATTTTAGAAAATGATTTCTCTGGAATAACTTATAGCTCGATTGGTGTTAATGGAGCAAGTGTTCCCTCCTACTTAAAATGTGTAAACTTTGAAAGAGATTTATCACTAATAAAACCCGATTTAATCATATTTTCAATTGGCATTAATGACGCTGCAGGCGACAACTTCGATCCCAATCAGTTTAAAAATAATTACACTCAACTAATCAATAAAATTAAAAAAGTTTCTCCCGATTGCGTGTTTATATTTACCACAAATAACGATAGCTATAAACGTTCCCGTCGAAAATACTATGTAAATAAAAATGGTTTGGTAGCTCAAAACGCATTTTTTGAACTTGCTAAACAACATAATGCTGCCGTTTGGGATTTCTTTTCGATTATGGGTGGTTTAAAATCAATGGCTGAGTGGGAAAAGGCAGGACTAGCAACACGCGATAAAGTTCATTTTAAATCAGAGGGATATAAAATTATGGGCGATTTATTATTTAATGCATTTATTACAGAATATTTAAAACATTTATCTAAACAAAATTAAGTTTTTACTTTTATGGATTTTGCAACTATCATAGCTTTTTTTCAACGAATTTTATCATTTGACGAAAAATATCCTCTTTTATTTACTCAGTTTAATTTTTGGGCTTTTTTTGCACTAGTTTTTGCAATTTTTAGTTTAACTCATAATCGCCGATTACTACGAAATAGTTTTTTGTTTTTTGCTAGTCTCCTTTTTTATTACAAAACAAGTGGTTTATTTGTGTTAATACTGTTATTTTCTACAGGTGTCGATTTTTTTATTGGGAAAGCTATATTCAAGGCTCCATCAAATTTATATCGAAAATTTTACGTTATCGCAAGTGTTATTGTAAATTTAGGGGTTCTATTTTATTTTAAATATGCTTATTTCTTTACCGATGCGTTTAATCAGTTGTTTCATACAAATGTTGAAGTTTTTAATTATATCGCACACTGGACAAATTCGTTTACAGGTTCAAGTTTTAATGCAAGTGTTATAATGTTACCTGTTGGTATATCGTTTTATACATTTCAAACTATTAGCTATTCTGTTGATGTTTATCGCAGAAAAATTGATCCCGTAACAAATATTTTAGATTTTGGATTTTATGTTAGTTTTTTTCCACAGCTAGTTGCTGGTCCAATTGTTCGTGCAAGCGAGTTTGTGCCCCAACTATATCAAAAATATCGTTTAAGTCGATTACAATTTGGCGTTGCATTATTTTGGATATTAAACGGATTAGTGAAAAAAATGATTTTAAGTGATTATTTAGCCGTAAATTTTATAGATAGAGTTTTTGGAAATCCTTTAATGTTTTCTGGGTTTGAAAATATCATGGCTCTTTTTGGGTATTCATTACAAGTTTATGCTGATTTCTCGGGCTATACTGATATTGCCATTGGAGTAGCTATGTTGATGGGATTTAGATTGCCAATAAATTTTAATTCGCCTTATAAAGCAACAAACCCTAATGATTTTTGGCGGCGATGGCACATGTCGTTATCAACCTGGCTACGCGATTATTTATATATTCCTCTTGGTGGTAACCGCAAAGGAACTTTTGGAAGTTACTTTTTTTTACTAATTATGGCTCTTTTTGCAATTGTTCTTAGTGGAAATATTTGGTTAAGTTTTGTTTTAGTTTTAATTGCATTCGCTTTATTTTTAGTTGCTAGAAAGTGGAAATCATTTAAAAAAATTATAACAACAAATATTAACCTTTTGGTTACTATGCTTTTAGGTGGCTTGTGGCATGGTGCTAGTTGGAATTTTATGATTTGGGGTGGACTAAATGGAAGTGGAATAGTATTGTTTAAATTTTGGAAAAAACTCGAAATATTACACAAATTTCTTCTTACACTTTTAACTTTTGCGTTTTTTTTAATTTGGGTTAACCTCGCACCTACTCCATTAATATACATTTTTGTCTATTGGACAGGGATAATATTTGCTGGAACATCTATCGATTTTATCTCAAAAAAAATACACAAAGATTTTTCATTAAAATGGATAAATAGAGCTTGGTCAATATTTTTAACGTTTGTTTTTATTACTTTCACTAGAATGTTTTTTCGCTCTGGCTCAAATTTAAATCCAGCCGAATCAAATAAATTAGCATGGGAAACAGCCTCAAATATGGTAAACCAAATTGGTGGCGAATGGAATACATCTATCATTGGAGAAATGATTTACGAATATCGTAAAGTTTTTTTATTACTGATAGTTGGTTTAGTAGTTCATTGGTTACCTTCAAAAATGAAACAATGGTATCGTATTAATTTCGCGTTATTACCTCAATATATGCAACTTTTAGCGGTAGTGTTTGTTATTTTTGTGATTTATCAATTTATTACTTCCGAATTACAAGCCTTTATTTATTTCCAATTTTAGCATTTGTTTTTTAATTATTTTTGAAAATTATTATATTTAAAGAAATACCATTAATTATGAAAAGAAAATTAGTTTATTCCTTAATTTTGTGTTCAACAACACTTAGCAGTCTATTAGCCCAAGTTACATCAATAAACCCATTTTTTGAAGAGTGGAATACGCCGTTTGGAATACCACCTTTCGACAAAATTAAAATAGAACATTTTATTCCTGCTTTTACTGAGGGAATGTTGCAACAAGAAAAAGCAATTAATTTAATTATTGAAAGTAAAGAACCTCCAACTTTTAAAAACACAATTGAAGCCATCGAAAATTCAAGTGAATTATTAGATAAAGTTAGCTCGGTTTTTTCTAATTTACGTTCGGCAAATACAAATGCCGAAATTCAAAAAATTGCATCTGAAATTTTTCCAAAACTTTCGGCACACAGCGACAATATAAACTTAAATCCGAAACTTTTTGATAAAATAAAAATTGTATACCAAAATCGAAATAATGAAAAACTTACACCAGAACAAATTAGGTTAACCGAAAAATATTACAAAAGTTTTGTTCGGAGTGGTGCTAACCTAAACGAGAAAGACAAAGCACGAATGAGAGATATTAATGCCGAATTATCAAAATTTACTTTAACTTTTGGAGATAATTTATTAGCCGAAACAAATAGTTTTATTTTAACCATCGATAATGAAAAAGACTTAGTTGGCTTGCCCGCTTCGGTTATTAAAGCTGCTAAAGAAGAAGCTATGAGCCGAAAGTTAAACGATAAATGGATATTTACATTACAAAAAACAAGTTTAATTCCTTTTTTACAATATTCTCAAAATCGAAAATTACGTGAATTTTTATATAACGGATATCTTAATAGAGCCAATAATAATAACGAATTTGACAATAAAAAGATTTTAGTTCAAATAATTATGCTTCGGCATGAAAAAGCTAAGTTATTAGGATATGAAAGTCATGCAGCGTTTGTATTAGAAGAAAATATGGCAAAAACACCAAACAAAGTGTTCGACCTTATTGATAAAGTTTGGGAACCAGCTATTAAAAAAGCCCTTCATGAGGAAGAAGAATTACTTATGACAGCAAAAATGGAAAATTCTGACTTCTCAAAAATTGAATCATGGGATTGGTGGTTTTATGCCGAAAAAGTTCGCAAAATTAAATACAAAATTGATGAAGAAGAACTTCGTCCATATTTTAAACTCGAAAATGTTCGAGATGGTATTTTTGATGTGGTAACCAAATTATATGGTATTACTTTTAAAGAACAAAAAAATGTTCCAATTTATCACCCCGAAGTTACAGTTTATGAAGTTATTGATAACAACAAACAGGTGTTGGGCGTATTATTAATGGATTTCTTTCCACGAGCATCAAAACGTGGCGGTGCATGGTGTACTACATATCGTTCGGCACATTACAAAAATGGAAAACGAATCACACCAGTAGTTTCAATTGTATGTAATTTTACTAAACCAACTTCTGACTCTCCGTCCCTATTAAACATGGATGAAGTTGAAACATTTTTTCATGAATTTGGACACGCAGTTCATGCATTGGTTTCAAATTGTCAATACAAAGGTAGCACATCTGTTCCTCGCGATTTTGTTGAGCTTCCTTCGCAAATCATGGAACATTGGGCAACCGAACCATCTGTTTTAAAGCAGTATGCTAAACACTATAAAACGAACAAGCCTATTTCAGATGAATTAATTTCAAAAATTAATAAAAGTAGCTATTTCAATCAAGGTTTTGCTACCTGCGAATATTTAGCTGCTGCATACCTCGACATGATGTATCATACGATGAGTTTTAAAGAAAAATTTGACTCGAACGAATTAGAAAGAGCAATTTTAGAAAAAAAAGGTTTAATTTCATCTATTGCTCCTCGATACCGAAGCACCTATTTTCAACATATCTTTGCCGGTGGATATTCGGCAGGTTATTATAGTTACATTTGGTCGGAAGTGCTCGATGCTGATGCATTTCAGGCATTTAAAGAAACCGGCGATATTTTTAATAAAAAAATTGCTACTGCTTTTCGGAAAAAAATTCTTGAAAATGGTAATACAAAAGACCCTTATCAAATGTATATCGATTTTAGAGGTAGTGAACCCAAAATTGAGCCTTTACTTCGCAATAGAGGACTTTTGCAATAAACTATTTTTTCTCAAATTCAAATTCCATTCATGAAAAAAATTTCATTAGTATTTGTATTGTTATTTTTGCATCAAATTGCATTTAACCAACAAAAAGTTGATTTTACAACCTATTTTGAATCAACACTTGGTAAAGAAACACCTTCCTATCAAAAAACAATCGAATATTGTGAATTACTTGCTCAAAATTCAAAATATATAAACCTAAGTTCAATTGGGTACTCACCTCAGGGTCGTAAAATTCCAATATTAATAATTGATAAAAACGGCTTTAGCTCACCCTTTTTAATTAAAGCAACCGGACGAGCTATTGTTTTTATTCAAGCATGCGTTCATGCCGGTGAACCCGATGGTAAAGATGCAGGTTTAATGCTCATTAGAGATATTGCAATTAATTCAAAATATTTGAAATGGCTCGACAATATAAGTATCGTATTCATGCCAATTTTTAATGTTGATGGTCATGAACGTTTTTCGCCATTCAATAGAATAAATCAAAACGGACCCAAAGAAATGGGCTGGCGAACTACGTCTAAAAACTATAACTTAAACCGAGTTTACCTAAAAGCCGATGCTTCGGAAATGAAAAATTGGCTTGAAATGTTTCATAAGTGGAATTTCGATTTTTTAGTTGATTGCCATACTACCGATGGTGCTGATTATCAATATGCACTTACTTACAGTTTGGAAACAAATGGCACACTAGATAATGATTTAAGCAATTGGATAGAAAAAAAATATTTGCCTTATGTTGACAGCAACATGACTAAATCGGGCTTTTTAATTTATCCATATATTATTTTTAGGAATTGGCACGACCCGAGAAGTGGACTCAGAAATTACGCTTCTTCATTGAAATTACTAAATGGATATGCTGCCGCAAATAATCGAATTTGTTTGCTTATCGAAACCCATCAACTCAAAGATTACAAAACACGAGTTTGGGCAACATACGAGATGCTTCGGCATTCGTTAGAAATAATTTCTAAAAATTACACTGAACTCATTAATTTGAATAAACTTGCTGATGAAAAGTCCAAAAATATTCAAATTACTCAACCAATTTTTCCCTTAAATTACGTTTCGAATGGAGACTCAATTATGGTTAATTTTAAGGGAGTTCACTATGATATACTAAAAAGTAAGTTCACTGGCGAAAATTGGTTTTTGTACGATAGTACAAGAAAAGAAGATTTCATTATTCCATATTTTAAGCAACTTGTACCCGAAAAAACGATAAATATTCCACTTGCATACATAATTCCATCTGAGTGGACTGAAATTATTGATTTATTGAAAATACACAATGTTACATATTTTGTTATGAATGAGAATGTCGCGTTAAACGTCATGAGTACTCGGTTTTCAAACGTTAAATTATCTCCAAATTCTTTTGAGGGCAGACAAATGGTTGTATCATTTGATTTAGTTGAATCGCCCGAAAAAGTAGTTATATTAAAAAACTCAGTATTAGTACCTACTCGACAAATTTCTTCAAAAATGATAATTCACATGTTTGAGCCTTATTCTGGAGATTCATATTTTCAATGGGGATTTTTTAATTCAATTTTAGAGCAAAAAGAGTATGCTGAGTCGTACGTGATGGAAAAAATGATGATTGAAATGCTTGAAAATGATAAGGAATTACAAAATGAGTTCGATTATAAAATGAAAAACGACTCTGTATTTGCTTCAAATCCTCGAAATGTATATAACTGGTTTTATTCTAAAACTCCATACTGGGACCAAAAATTAAATTTATATCCCATTTTAAAGGTTGTTGATGATACCCAATTTAAAATATTAGATAATTCTAAGAAAATTGGAATTAAGTTATTGAAAAGTAGATAAATAAAAAAGAAGATGTTGACATCTTCTTTTTTTCTCAAAAGAGAAAATATATTTTTAAAAAATCGTATTCAAAAAAATAAAAAAAAATTATTTTTTAGTTGGATTTTCATCGGAAACGGTTAATTTTTTGCGACCTTTCGCACGACGTGCAGCCAACACTCTGCGACCATTAGCTGATTCCATACGTTTACGAAAACCGTGTTTATTTTTTCTTTTTTTGTTCGATGGTTGGAATGTCCTTTTCATAGTTCATTTAATTTTTGGACTGCAAAATTACTTAATATTTTTGAATTTAGCAAGTATTTATTGATTTTTTTCAACAACTCTTTTTTAATAACTTTAGGAAACAAAAAAATAATCATTCTTGGTTCGATTAATAAAGCAAAAACCATTAATAAATCATCATGGAAGTCATTGACAATGAGCCTGCAATTATTTTGTCGTTAAAAAAAATAATTTTTTCTTCTTTATTTTTTAATGCTAAAATATAAAGTAGCGGTAAAAAATGCTCAGGAGTTGGTATTGAGTTTTTAAATGATAATCCAAGTTGAGAGTAATTAAAAAGCGATTCATGATTATCCTGTATAATGAAATCTTTAATTTTATCACTTGCTTCCGTTGCCCAATCATAGGCATATTCTTCGTTATTTAATTTATTCCATGCTAACATTCTTAAATTATGAATGATGTTACCACTTCCAACAATTAAAACTCCCCTATTCCTTAAAAAAGCTAATTCTTTAGCTAATTGATAATGCTCGTAAGTTTTTTTATTTAAATCTAAACTTAATTGAATAATAGGTACGTCTGCTTTAGGGTAAAAGTGTTTCAATACCGACCACGTGCCATGGTCTAACCCCCAATTATAATCAAGTTCGATTGTTTTTTTTACGATGTTTTTTATTTCTAGTGCTAAATCAGGATTTCCCTTAGCGGGATAAATAATTTCATATAATTCGGGAGGAAAACCTCCAAAGTCGTGTATAGTAGGTGGATTTTCCATTCCTGTAACCAAAGAACCATTGGTTTCCCAGTGAGCTGAAATGCATAAAATTGACTTAGGTTTAGGAGTTGTAAAAGAAATTTCTTTAAATTTTTGAACAAATTCATTTTCTTCGATAGCATTCATAGGACTACCGTGACCTATGAATAGAATTGGCATTTTCATATAAATTCTATAGTTACTTCTTTCATAAATTTATTTTCTAAAATTTCAACAATTCGACGGACTACTGTTCGGCGAATTTCAAGTTCTTGTGGTAAATTTGGATCTTGATGAGCTGTATTTATCGAAGTTCCAACTAAAAAGTAGATGTTATCACTTTTTAATATTAGTTTAATCATTTCATCAGCAGGACCATGTCCTAGTTTTGTATCGGTAGAATATTCTCTAAGTTTTTCCGAAACTTTACTTAAAGTTAATATTCCTTCGGTAACAAGATTAATATTATCCATGTATGATATGGGAGGTAAATCAGGGTCGGTCATAACAATTCCCGAACGATACATGTAATTTAAATTGGAAGCAATAATTTCGGCAGTTGTGCCACCACTTATTACTTTTTTCCCTTCAAACGATTGAACTTTTACAGCAAGTTGTAAATCTTTTTCCTTGTCGTATGGCGGTCCAGTACAAATTAAAAGTTTTCGAGGATGACGAAAATAAATAACGGCACAACTAGTGTCGTCTTGTGGGATATTGTTGTCATTACGAAGAGCAATATCAATTATTTTTCGTGCAGCTGCAAATGCTGATATAAATGCATCACGTTCGATTAAATTATATACATATTTTTCAACGCTATCCTGTCCCCAGCCAAAAGGATACTGACGAGTTCCCATACCTGATTGAGGCACCCCATCCGACCAGAAAAAAATCCGATCTTCTTTTTGAGCATCAAATCTACATAATCGAAGAATTTTACCTTTATGTTTTTCGCTTTCTAAAACAATATCTCTCCAACCTGGATCAAAAGGCTTTTTACCTCTCATAATCACACTTCGAGGATTATCGTATTCGATTATGCTTGTGGTGCCATCAAACTCAATATCAACAATAGTAAAAGTAGAATAACTAACTTTTCGGAAGGAACAAACGGGTAAAGTGTCCATAATTATTTCGGCGGTTTGCCTAATATTACGATGGTCTTTAGTAAAGTTTAATGCCATTGAAGCAGTTAAAGTCGCTAACACATTTGCTTTTACGCCAGTTCCCATTCCATCCGAAAGAACAGCTATTATTCTTCGTTCAGATTTTATTCGCTCGGATAAAAACACATCACCACAAATTGAATTTGGTACATGAATAGCTTGCTGACAATCCACTTCTATATAAAATATATCTTCAATCATAATTAATTATTCTCATCATTTTGGTATGATTTAATGATTGAATGCAAAATTTTTTCAGTTTTTGAAGAGCTTTCGCCTAATAGATAGGCAATTTGTTGCACCGTTTCTAAATTTTCACGAATTACTTCTTTTGCTCTTTCAATAACTTCATCTTTTTGAACTTCAGGATTTTCCATATCACGAATAACCCCCCCAACAATTTCATGTTTTTTAATTGAAAAAACCGAAATATTAAATATTTTACCTCTGTGTTCTTCGTCGCGAGAAATATTTTGCTCACCTGTAAAAATCACAGACGCAAACATTTTATGAAATGGGATTAGAGTTTTTATATCAGCACCTACTAAACCTGGTACCACGCTATTAACTTTAGTAGCTTCACTACCTAAAAGCTTAACAAAACTTTCGTTGGAATGTAGAACTTTTAAATCTTTGTTTACAATTACAATTGCAAGTGGTATCTTTTGAAGCATTGCAGTTACGGTATTGGAAAGTTCTTTTGCTGTTTGCTCCTCTTCTCTAGCTCTTTGTTCTGATTTAATTAAAGCCTCTTTAGTATCCGAAAGTTTTTTATTGATTTGAGCAAGTTCGTCAATATAAGTATTCATTTTATCGTACGAATAGGTTGGACACATTTCTAAATTTGCATAACCATTACAAATGGCGATAGCAAATTTTGTACATGACTGATAGCCACATGCTCCGCAAGACAATATATCTCTAGTTCTATCTCTCCCTAGTTCAGATAAAACATCTTTTAGATTATCCCCCGAAGGATTAGGAGCACGCTGATCGTCATCTCGATTATAGGTTCGTTTAAAATTAATGATGTCTTCGAATTTTGAAATATCTTTAATCCATTGCGCTTTGTTTAAAGTTTTTAGTCTTTTTTCGACATAATTAATGACTAATGTTCTACGAAGAAACTTATCACCTTTTTTTGATGTTCCAGGACCCATGATGCAACCATCGCAATAAAAAAGATCAATATGTTGTTTTATTTGTATGTTTTTTTTGAATTCTTTAATTACTTGTAAAAAGTTATCACGTCCTTCGGTACAAATTATTTTACCAGTTAACAAATCCTCATTAATATCAACAGCTTGCAACATGCCACGACTAATAGGAAATAAGGAACCTTTATTTCCGAGTGGTGTATCGAATTCAGAATAGCTAACGGATGTTTCATTAATATTAAATTCGGCAAATAATTCACGTAGTTCAATATACGTAAGAACTGCATCAATTTCAAAATTTGTATCATTTACCCTTTTAATTTCTTTTTTTGCAGCAATACAAGGACTAATGTGAACAATTTTTACATCTTGACCATATTTTTCGCGAACAACTTTAGCAGTAGCAAACATTGGTGAAATTATTGGGGCAATATTGTCAATAAGTTCGGGGTAAAATTTTTCGATATAATATATTACAGAAGGGCAATTAGCTGTAAAATAATATTTACCATTATAATTTTTAAATAATTTTTCGTATTGGTAAGCAACTAAGTCGACACCAAAAGCAATTTCGGTAACATAATCAAAACCAAGTGATTTAATCATGCTAACGAAGCTACGATAATCAGTGATATCTGAAAATTCGCCAGAAATACTAGGTGCTACAATGGCTGCAACTTTTTGATTCGATTGAAGAAGTTCTTTAACTTCATCCTTAGAATCTTTATAATGGATTGCATTTTGAGAACAAACAGTAAAACAGCTTCCACACAAAACACATCTCGATTCGATAATTTCGGAGAAACCATCTTTTACCCTAATAGCTTTTGAAGGGCAAACTCTAACGCATGAATAGCAAAGTTTACATTTCTCTTTATCAATGTTTATTAAATTTTTCATGAAAGATTATTTCAGTTGGAATATTTCGTCTAGTAGTTCTTTAATAGAGTCGGCTTTAATAGCTTCGTGCATTTTTTTGTCGATAAAAAGTATTGGTCCATTTCCGCAATTTCCCGAGCAGAGTTTACCTCTAAAGTCAACTACATCTTTTAATTTATTTTCTTTAATATAATTTTCAATAAACTTCAATGTATCTCTATTTCCTCTTGAAAAGCAAGAACTTCCCAAACAAATAATAATTTCATGCTTAGTTGCCATAGCTAAATAATTTTGCATAAATGTACAAAAAAAGGTTAGCATAGCTAACCTTTTTACAATTTTTATTACAAAAAACTAGTAACGTTCTCTTTTTTTGTAGTGAGTATGAAGTAATTCGTGCGATTTATGACCATTAGGTTTACCTAAAAATTCCTCATAAATAGCTGCAACTTCAGGATTTTCGTGCGATTTACGAATAGTCATATTAGCATCTTCATCGTAAATTGCTGCCATACGTTTTTTACGAATTTCTATGTTTGTAGGTACAGGTTGACCACCACCACCTAAACAACCACCAGGACAAGCCATAATTTCAATAAAATGATAGTCAGCTTTTCCTTCTTTAACGCTTTGCATTAATGCTTTGGCATTTACTAATCCGTGAGCAACCGCACATTTCAACTCAACACCTTCAAGGAATGACCATTCGGGAATTGTTCCTGAAATTACAACCGATGCTTCGCGAACACCTTCCATACCACGAACTGGAGTGATGTCGAGGTTTTTGAAAGGCACTTCTTTACCAGTTACAACTTCCCAAGCAGTACGAAGAGCAGCTTCCATAACACCGCCTGTAGCACCAAAAATTACAGCAGCACCAGTTGATGCACCCATAATACTATCGTAGTTTTCTTCTTGCAACGAAGCGAAATCAACACCAGCTTGTTTAACCATGATGGCAAGTTCACGAGTTGTTAAAACAAAATCAACATCTTTGTATCCACTATCACGCATCTCAGGTCTATCAGCTTCAAACTTTTTAGCGGTACAAGGCATAATTGAAACAGAAACGATGTTAGCAGGATCAATGTTGCGTTTTTGAGCGTAATAAGTTTTAACTAAAGCACCAAACATTTGTTGTGGAGATTTGCAAGTTGAAAGATTATCTAACATTTCGGGATACATGTGCTCGATAAATTTAATCCAGCCTGGTGAGCATGAAGTTGTCATAGGAAGTGCAATGGTATGGTCTTTTTCTTTTAAAGCTTTCTTTAAACGACCTAATAATTCAAAACCTTCCTCCATAATAGTTAAATCGGCTGTAAAATCGGTGTCTAAAACTGAATCAAAGCCTAAACGTTTAAGTGCAGCTACCATTTTTCCGGTTACACGAGTTCCTACTTCGCCACCAAGGTCTTCACCCAGCGCAATACGAACAGCAGGTGCAGTTTGACAAACCACATGTTTGTTAGGATCAGCTAATACATCCCAAACTTCTTCGATGTAATTTTTTTCAACCAATGCACCAGTTGGGCATCGGTTAATACATTGTCCACAGTTTGTACAAATTACTTCAAACATTGAATGATCGAAGAATGTAGATACTCTCATGTGGTCACCCTTATGAGCACAACTAACTGCACTAACATATTGCAACTCTTCACAAACACGAACACAGCGTTGGCAACGAACGCATTTACTATCGTCTTTTACAATTGAAGGAGAATAACGATCTATAGAATAGTGTTTTAAAGGAACTAAATCGATAAAAAAGTCATTACTGATTTTATATTCGGCTGCTAATTCTTGTAGTTCACATTTTCCGTTTTTATAACATTTGGTACAATCGGCGTTATGTTCCGATAACAATAATTCGATGATGTGTTTACGAGCTGTACGAACTTTATGACTATTGGTGAATATTTCCATACCGTCAGAAACGGGGGTAGCACAAGCTACTGGTAAGGTACGAGCACCAGTTTGTTCGACAACACAAACACGACAATTTCCTGCAACATTAATGTCGGAATGATGACATAATACAGGAATATTAATGTTAATTTGACGAGCTGCATCAAGGATTGATTTACCTTTTTCAACGCTAACGTCAATATTATCTATGGTTAAATTTACTTTTTCTGCCATTTTTTTTTAATAATTTAATTTATGAATTAATCGACAATTAGTATATCATTTCTTCTTTGAAATTGGTAACAATTGATGAGAAAGAATTTGCTACAGATTGTCCTAAACCACATTTTGCAGTAATTTTCATAGTTTCGGTTAATTTGAGCAAATAATCGAGGTAATAAGAGTTTTTTTCGCCTCTTTTAACCGCTTCGATACCATGAATAAGTTGTTGAGTACCAACACGACATGGAGTACATTGACCGCACGATTCTTCTTGGAAGAAATCTAAATAATTTCGTAGCACATTATACATTGAACGAGAGCTATTGAAAAGCATCATTGAACCACCTGTTGGAAGGTTGTCTCCTTCGAGGTCGCTTTGATATCCGATAATGGTTGAGTCGAATTTTTTACGAGGCACACAAAAACCAGAAGCACCACCAACTTGAACGGCTTTAGCATCACCATCACCAAATTCTTCAACAAATTCGCGAAGCGACATACCAAGTTCGAGTTCATAAATTCCGGCAATTGGAGTATCACCCGAAATTGAGAATAGTTTTGAACCACGAGAAGATTTTGTACCTAATCGTTTATATTGCTCCGAACCAATTTTACAAACTATTGCTGCAGAAGCTAAGGTTTCAACGTTATTAACAACGGTTGGTTTGCCAAGATAACCGGCGATAACTGGAAATGGTGGTTTATTACGAGGTTCTCCACGTTTACCTTCCATTGACTCTAAAAGGGCTGTTTCTTCACCACAAACATAAGCTCCGCTACCCATAAAAATATCAATTTCAAAGTCGAAATTGTTTTCCTTCATAATCGATTGAAAATCTTTAAGTTCTTTGCGAAGTTTTGGAACTAAAAATTTATATTCACCACGAAGATAAATATACCCTTTGTTAACTCCTACAACTTTAGCTGCGATTGCCATACCAGTAAGTACTTTAAAAGGTACTTTATCTAATATTTCGCGGTCTTTAAATGTACCGGGTTCGCCTTCATCGGCATTACAAACTATGAATTTTTCACTTGATTTTGCATCACGAGCAAATTTCCATTTTAACCCAGTTAAAAATCCAGCACCACCACGACCTTTAAGTCCGGAGTCAATCATTTCATTAATTACTTCATCGTCTGTTTTAGCAAACGTTTTTGCTATAATTTCCCTGTAGTTATCCTCATTAAAAATTAAGTCAACTCGCTTAAGGGTTTTTTCTGCCATATTAATCCCTCCTTATTTTAATATGTTCCTTTTTTACTATAACTATCTATAATTTCAATCACTTTCTCTTCGTTGAGTTCAGTGTGAATGTCATCGTTAATGAGCATTGCAGGTGCTTTATGGCACCAGCCCAAACAATTAGTTTCCAATAAAGTAAACTTTTTGTCTTTTGTAGTTTCGCCTAACTTCATTTTTAATGTTTCCTCGATGGTTTTAATCATTTGATTTTTACCCTTCATGGCACATGTAATTGATTTGCAAACACGAATTACAAATTCTCCTCGAGGATCAGTATCTAAGAAAGAATAAAATGTAGCAGTGCCGTAAACTTGTGCTGCCGACAAATCTAATTCTTGAGCCACAATTCGCAATGATTCTTCTGTTAGTGTTCGCTCTTGTTCGATTATACCTTGCAAAACTGGAAGCAAACTTTCACGTTTTTTGCCGTAAATGTTTACAAGTCGTTTGACTAGGCTTTCAACTTCTACCATAACTTTTTTGTTTTTAGGTTAATATTTAATCAATTTGAAATTTATTATTATTTATTCATTAGTATCGTTAATATTTCATTGATGCTTGGCAAAGATAATTTTTTATTCAAATTTTATTCTATTTTTTACATCTCTTTTATTGTTAAATTTGAAATTTAAAATTAATCTACATAAGGGATTTCATAATTTTATTTCTTTCTTTTAATTAATTATATGCTTTTTTATGTCAATATTTTATCGTAAATTTTATTAGAGTTTAATTTATTTTTTTAATCCTAATAATCAGTTCAAAAGATACATTGTTAAATATTTGTTACATCTTTTATTAAGTTAAATTTTACATTTAGTATTTTTTTGTTTTTAAAACAAAAAAAGAGGTAAGCTTCAGCTTACCTCTTTAATTTGTAAATAAAAGTTTAATTAGCCTTTGTAAAAAGGAAGTTTAACCACAATAGCTTTTAATTTTTTATCTCTAATTGATATATAAATTTCTGTTCCAAGTTTGGAAAACTCGGGTTTAACATATCCCATACCTATTGCTTTATTAATTGATGGTCCTTGAGTGCCTGAAGTTACTTTGCCAATTTGATTTCCATCAGCATTAGTTATTATATAATCGTGTCGGGGAATACCTCTATCAATCATTTCAAAACCAACTAATTTACGACTAACTCCATCTTGTTTGTGTTTTAAGTTGTATTCTTTATCGATGAAATTGTTATTTTCGGAAAATTTAGTTATCCAACCTAATCCTGCTTCAATTGGAGATGTTGTATCGTCTATGTCATTTCCATATAAGCAAAAGCCCATTTCTAAGCGTAAAGTATCACGAGCTGCTAGTCCAATGGGTTTAATGTCAAATTCTTTACCTGCGTCAAAAACAGCATTCCAAATTTGTTCGGCATACTTGTTTGGAAAATAAATTTCGCAACCTCCCGAACCAGTATAACCAGTTGTTGAGAATAAAATATCTGGAATACCCGCAAAAGTTAGAGTTTTATGTGTATAGTATTCCATATCTTCAACCGTTGTTTCGGTTAATTTTTGCATTGCTTTTAAAGCCAACGGACCTTGAATAGCTAATTGAGAAATATCATCGGATACGTTTTTTATATCCGCACCAATTTTTTCGTTTTGTTTCTGCATCCAAGCCCAATCTTTATCGATATTTGCAGCATTGATTACTAAAAGATAACACGTATCGCTCATTTTATATACCAATAAATCGTCAACTATACCTCCTTTACCATTCGGCATACAAGAGTATTGAACTTTTCCATCCCACAAGGTAGCTACATCGTTTGTAGTAATATATTGAACAAATTCAAACGCTTTTGGTCCACAAACATAAACTTCGCCCATGTGAGATACATCAAAAACACCTACTTTTTTACGAACATGTTCGTGTTCAATTATTAACCCTTCGTATTGTAAAGGCATGTAAAATCCGGCAAATTCAACCATTTTGCCTCCAACCGATTCGTGAATTTTGCTAAAAGCTGTATGTTTCATTTTTTATAAAATTTAAATTACTTATTTTTTGTTGGAAACAAAATTAGTAAAATATAAATAGACAAAAAGCTTTTTATCAAATTTTATTTTCAGTTAATTACGAATAGTTAAATCATATTTATTGCTTTTTTTATAGTTTTGTAAAATGTACAGATTACTATACAATATTATATTAAATTCATTTTTTCATGAACAAACCTAACGGAAAACTATTTTTAATTCCTACTCCCATTGGCGACAATATCCAAAGTGAACTTCCTACAACAAATAATGAAATTTTACAAAAAATAGAGGTTTTCATCGTAGAAGAACTCCGCACAGCAAGAAGGTTTTTAGTAGCAAATAATTGCAAACATCTAATTGATGAGTGCGTTTTTCATGAGTTTAACGAACATTCAGACCACCAAAATATTTCCGAAATTTTACAACTCGCATTAAACGGAAAAAATATTGGATTAATGTCCGAAGCTGGTTTACCTTGCATTGCCGACCCAGGCGAAGAAATAGTGCTTGAAGCCCATCGAATGAACATACCAGTTATTCCTCTTGTTGGTCCTTCTTCCATTTTTATGGCTCTAATGGCTTCTGGATTAAATGGCGAAAAATTTATCTTCCACGGATATCTGCCAGTTGAACCTTCTAATAGAAACAAGTTTGTTACATCCATTGCACAAGATGCTATTAAAAATAAAACATCTCAAATTTTTATCGAAACACCTTATCGTAATCATAAAATGTTTGATGCAATTTTATCAAACTGTAAAGAAGAAGTTATGCTTTGCATTGCTTATAACCTTATGACAAGTAAACAGTCAATAATGACTAAAAAAATAACCGATTGGAAAAAAACTAAAATTGATTTTAACAAAATTCCCGCAATTTTTATTATTGGAAGTGAATAAGATATTGATTAACAAATTTTGAAGTATCTTTGTATAAAGTATTTTGAAATTGAAAAATATAAAAACTCATACAATCATATTTTTTAAAAGAGGAATGTCAAACGTAAAATGGATATTCACAGTTTGGTTTATTTTATTTTCACTTACTGCATTTTCGCAAAAAAAATCCACCTCATTTTTTCGAAATATCACTATTTTAAATGGTAATATCCAAATAGACACTTTAAATAAACAACATTTAATTCACATTAAAAATTGGTCAAAAACCACAGAAATTGGCACTCCTGAGCTACCCATTAAATATGAATTGGTTTATATTCCAAACGGCTTCGAAGCATCTATAAACTACAATGTAATAAAATTAAAAAAAAATACAAATATAAATTTACGTAAATCATTACCTCATAATATTGATACAGAGGGATTACCAACCTCTAATCCCGATTCAGTTCCATCTTATCCGATTGCGGACAAATGGTTTTTTAACTCACCGGTTTGTATTGACAGAATTATTGAATTTAAAGGACATAAAATGGCATTAGTAAAATTATCGCCCATGCAATATAATCCTTTGAAAAAAACACTTATCATTAATTATGATTTTAATTATACCATTTTTTTTAAACCAAATAGTTCAAAAAACACACATGCCTCAAAACCTAATACCACTATCAAGGATATTCATAATTTAAAGCGTTGGGTTGTTAATCCCGAAAATATCGAACTAAATACGAACACTAAACAACAAAACACTTTTTCAAATTATTTAATTATTACTAATTCAAATTATTTAATAGCAGCTGATACTCTAGCTTTGTGGAAACAGGAATGCGGATATCGAACTAAGATTATCAGTAAACCCTTCTGGACAAGTTCGGAGATAAAAGATACGATTCAGAATTTATATTTGAATAGTGATTTTTGTCCGGATTATGTTTGTTTTTTAGGCGACCATGATTTGGTTCCAGGAACTGAAAAACTGGCTCCTCCTCCACTTCCCGACATGTTTGCAACGGATTTGTATTATGTTTGTATGGGCGGTTCCACCGATTACTTTCCCGACATCGCTTATGGTCGGATTTCAGTATCAAATTCAACAGAGGCAATGACCACCGTTAAAAAAATAATTAAATATGAAAAAAATCCCCCTTCAAGTCCAGAATTTTACCAAAACGCCTCTCATTGCTCCTATTTTCAAGATGAGAATTATGATGGTTATGATGACAGACGTTTTGTGCAAACTTCGGAGGAAATTAGAGACTACATCCAACAAAACACCAATATTCAAGTACAGCGAATTTACGAAGCATTTTCGGATGTAACCCCAATGTATTGGAACAATGGTATTTATTCTACTGGAGAAGCAATACCAACCGAATTATTAAAACCGATTTTTGCTTGGAATGGTTCTACTTCGGATATGATTAATTCGATTAACTATGGTCGATTATATGTTTTTCATCGCGATCACGGATTTTCAAATGCTACTGGGTGGGCACATCCTTCCTTTTTAACTTCTCAAATACAATATTTATTTAATTTATCGCAATTACCTTTGATAATTAGTATAAATTGTCATACGGGTGAATTTTCAAAACCCGAATGTTTTGCCGAAAAAATGTTACGTTCTACCACCGGTGGTTGTTTTGGCATCTTTGCACCATCGTTTTACAGCTATAGTGGTTATAATGATGCTTTTTCGATGGGGATATTTGATGGATTTTGGAATACACCTGGAATATCACCAAATTTTACTGGAAGTGGCGGTTCGCCAACACCAGATATTGATAATGCCTTAATGACTAATAAACCCGGTGATGTATTAATTCACTCGCTTATTTATTCAACGTTGTATTGGGGATTTAACCAGCATACTAACGAAATTATGCACTATTTTGGCGACCCTGCAACCACATTTTATACCTCTTTACCCAGCCCTATCACCGCAAATTTATCGGATACCATAATTTGTAATTCTGAAAGTTATTTTATTCAAACTGAAAATTGTAATAATTGTATTGCATCATTAAGTTTAAATAATCAACTTGTCGCTAGTTCACAAATTTTTAATGATACTCTTACCTTACATTTTAACGCAATGTATGGCGACACTGCTTATTTAACAATTACTGGCGATGGTAAAAGACCTTTTATAAAATCCTTAGTTTGGTATTGTAATCAACCTGTTTATGCCCCTATTGCAAATTTTTCGTATAGCGACAGTATTGCTTGCAATGGAAGCATTCAGTTTACCGATGAAAGTATACATTTTCCACAACAATGGCTTTGGGATTTTGGTGATGGTGTAACTTCAAATTTACAAAATCCCACACATAACTTCAATTCACCAGGTTACTATACCGTAAAATTGAAAACTTCAAATATCCACGGTGTTGATTCAATATATAAAAGCAATATTATTCATGTAGTTACACCTGAAAAACCTCTATTTTCAGATACTTTGCTTTGTAATTCATCACCCCTTACATTAACTGCTTTTGCAAATCAACAAGTTTATTGGTATAGCGATGTTGAACATCAAAACCTAATAGAAACTGGTTCAAGTATTTATTTTAATAATATTACACAAAATGCTGATATATACCCATTTACAAAAAATTTAATATCAAATTTATCGGTTGGAATTTTTGACAATTCGGGACAAGGTGGATATATATACAACAATAAAAAAAATTATTTGGTAATTAGGGCATTAGATGATATAACTATTTCCAGTGTTAAAATATTTAGTAACGCTACTGGAAACAAAATTATTGAGTTAACTGACTCTTTAGGTAATGTTATTAGTAATAAAGTGTTTAATTTTAGTATTGGGGAAAACATTGTTCCATTAAATTTTTCTGTTCAAAAGGGTAAGCGTTATCGTATAGTTGGACCTTCTTATTCAAATTTTCATGCAACCAATGTAGGCGTTCAATTTCCTTATATTTTAAAAAACTCAATAAGCATTGACAGTTGTTCATCAGTTAATCAAATGGATACTTACTATTATTTTTATGAACTAAAAGTCAATCGTTCGTGTTATAGCAATTCTGATACTTTAAACATTAAAGTTCAAAATATTGATGCTACTATATCGCCATCAGGGAAATATATTCTTTGTAACGAAAATGATAGTGTATACATTTTTATGAATTCGGGATTGAGTGCTCAATGGTCGAATGGAATTTCAGGAAATAGTATTATTGTAAATCAAACTGGTAATTATTCGGCAAACTTCAGTGTGAATTCGTGTAATTATTTTTCTGACACACTGGAAATTCTTCCGTATTATCCAATTACTACATCATTTACGGTAAATTGTCAGAATAATAATTGTCAGTTTAGCAATACTAGTTCAAATGCCATTTGGTATTTTTGGGATTTTGGAGACGGCACCTACAGTAATGAAATGAGTCCAACTCATGTTTTTGCTGATACAGGCACATATAGTGTTCAGTTGATTGCATATACAAATTGCGACACTTCATATTTCAACCAATACATTAGAATTGATGCACTTTTAGTTAGTGAATCTGATTTAACTTCAATTGGTATTTATCCTAATCCATTGATTGATGGTTTTTATATTACAAATAAATCGGGACAAACCTTGTCAATAAATGTATATAACGCAGAAGCACAAATAATTAGTCAGCTAACAAGCAACAAAAATGAAGTCTTCATTGATATGAAGTCTTTTGCCGGTGGAATTTACTTTGTTGAACTTCGGACAAATAACCTCATAATTTGGCGAAAGTTATTGAAATTCAATAACTTTTAAAATGTTGCTTATTTACAGGATTTTAAGCCAAATATTAGCCCAATACCCGGAAAAGCAAATTCTTCGAAACTTACTCGAATTTTATTGTAATGATTCCCAATTCTGGAAAAAGGCAAATATGCACCTGCTGAAATTTTGAAATACCATTGTTCCCTATTTAATATGGTGTAATTTAAATTCGGATATAATAACACCATATCAGCACTACCTCCATCGCCCATAAAAGGCATTGGGGTAAAACCTATTAAATAAACTCCAAAACCATATTTTAAATAATTATAATTTAGCCCTAAGTTAATTGAGCAAATATATTCATCATTAAACGGAATCAACATTCCAAAACCTAATGAAGGCGTTAACAGATGATTTCTATTTTGAGTTAGTTTAATATCAATCAACGTATTAAAAGAAAACCCAAGTGTGCCTGAGCCTCCCAAATGTAGTTCATTTTTCACCTGACCAATGGTGTTACTTGCCCAAACAAGGAACAATAAGATAAATGCTAGATTTTTTAATTTCACAAGATGGATTTTTAGTATATAAATTTCAATAAGTCATTTTTTGATACCATAAATCAAATGATTCGATGCAAATATAAAAAATGTTTAACTATAATAGAGCTAATTCTCAAAAAATCTCAGTAATAAAAAGATAGAAATACTTTTGATAACAAATTTTTATTGATTTTGAAACGCGTTTTAATCCAATAATAAATAATTTAACCCAGAATCAGCGATACAATCGCTGAAACGATTAAATGTTTCTAACTCAATTCGTTGATACGAATTGAAACAAACATTAAATCGGGATTAAACCCAACTAAATCAAGTAGTTCAATTTTTTCAAATCTCCTATTGATTAATTTGGGTTTAACACAACAAATCATTAGAAGAACCGAACATACACATTGAGCATGTATATTTATTAGAGAGAATTAAGCATTGTACAACTCAAATAATCGAGTAGATTAATTTGAAATAATTGCAGAAATTACTTTTTCTTAGGTTTAGTAAAAAGTACTTTATAGAAAAAATATCCTGTATAAAGTGTAACCGTGATATGAACCACTAGCATAGTAATCAACGCTTCAGAACTCATAGTTTTATGTTTTTAATGGATTGTGTTTTTTATGTTGTTTAGCTGCAAAATAAACCAATATGCAAAAAGCAAAAAAAGTAAATAATAAAAGTATTCGAGAAAGATCAATAAAAAATATATCGTTAATGACAAAACCTTTAAAAATGGGATCTCCTTTTTTAACAAACTGTCCATCGATTATTAGCAATTGATACCCATCTTTGATTTCGTATTTTTTTGCATTTTTTTCATTAGAAACATCATTATTAATAATCACAAAGTTTCTATCTCTAAGAGTTTCTTTTCCAACAAAATACCCTTCATTTTCGGAAAAATAGGTATTTGAAAAATATTCGGAATTTTGTCCAATTCCTTTATGAAAGATTTTTCCAAACACCGAGTTATTATCAATTTCCCAACCCGAAAGGCTAATTTTTGACCAATCATTATCTTTTGGACTAACCAAAGCACCAATAAATATAACAATAAGTAAAACCGGTGTGATAAATTTGATTATAAATTTATAAATTTTGGGAATTTTAATATCTGCAGCGTATGTTATCTCTCGCCAGCCTCGTTTCATGCCAAAAAACCAAGCAAACAAAATAGTTTCGAGCATGGCAAACGTAAACAACGATACAGTACCTCCCCAATAATCGTATTCGTCAAATACCCCTTTTTCAAAAAACAAAACGGTGGGTAAACCAAGAGTGAGAATTATTAAACCAAAAGCCAAGGCAGATTTTTTTCTAGACCATTTATATTCATCTTGAAAAAATCCCATGGCTGGAGTACCCATTGCTAAAGAGGAAGTAACACCTGCAAAAAACAACAACCCAAAAAAGGCTACCCCAGCAAAAATCGCCATCATTTCGCCCCATTGTTGAAATAAAAATGGCATTGTGCGGAAACCTAATCCTAAGCCCCCCATTTGAACCAAATCCACTACTTTATCGATTCCTAAATATCCGATAGCAATAGACGTAATTATGGTACCACCTAAAACAATTTCTACAAATTCGTTCATAAAACCAGCCGACATAGCATTAAGTGCAATATCTTGGTCTTTTCGAACATAAGAGGCATAACATTGAATTGTTCCCATTCCTACCGAAAGTGTAAAAAATATTTGTCCTGCAGCAGCAAACCAAACTTTTGGGTCGGATAAAGTGGAATAATTGGGTGTCCATAAAAAGTTTAAACCAGTTAAACCATCGTTAATAGCATTGTTAACACCAGCTTTAATTAAAGTTCCCTTAATTGCCAGAAAAATTCCAAATACTATTAATAAAGGCATACCAATTTTAGCTGCTTTTTCTATACCACCACTTAATCCTTTGCTCAAAATCCATACATTTAAAGCTAAACATAGAATATAAAAAACAATTGCTTCGTATGGTATTAAAGTGGTTGAGTGTGACACATCAAGGTAGCTATCAAAAAATGACGAAACATCATGCTGATTCATTCCATTAAATGTACCAGCAACCGAATGCCAAATATACGATAGTGTCCAGCTTTCTAAATAACAATAATAGGCTGCAATAGCAAGATTTGAAAAAATTCCAAACACACCAACATATTTCCAAACCTTCTTTTTATTCATTTCATTTAAAATAAAAGGTGTTGAATGGTGCCCTAATTTTCCACCAAATCGTCCTGTCGACCACTCTATTAATAATAATGGAATTCCAAGCAACAGAAAAGAAACTAGATAAGGTATAATGAAAGCTCCACCTCCATTATTAATTGCTTGAACTGGAAATCGTAAAAAATTTCCAAATCCGACGGCATTGCCTGCCATAGCCAAAATTAGCCCTATACGAGAACCCCATGATTCAACCTGAACACTTTTTCCCATTGTAATTTATTTTTAAGCAACTAAATTACATTTTATTATCATTTTAACAAAAATATTTTTAATTTTTTGTTCAATAATCTCAATTCGTAAATTACGCTTCGAAGCGTAACGCTCTCAGGCGTAATTTAAAATGAATTTCTGAAAAAATGGGTCACTAATAAAGTAAGTATTTGCAGTTTTATCAATTATACTCTTATCCATCAATACCGAAATTGCTTTTTGAATAGATGATGGTGTTGATAATCGATGTTTTTTTAAATATTCATTCGAGAAAATATTATCACCGTTGACAGTAAGTGCCTTCAATATATTTTTTTGCAAAACCGATAACTTATCAAAAAGTTCGTAATAATAGTCATGTTTTAATATAATTACTTGTTTTACACACAAATCAACAATATCTATTGTAACTTCATGTTGTGATTTAATGAGATATTGCCAAATTTCGGCAGCTAACATTTGAATGTAATATGGTATTTTGGCACTACATTTAATAATATATGTTGCCACTTCATCCGAAATAATAATTCCTGATTCTGAAAATTTATTTTTCAAAAAAACTATTGTTTTATCTAATGGAAGAAATCCTAATTGCATATGAAATGCTGAATTATAAAAAGCGCGTTTTTTATTATTGAACATATCATTTAGTAAGTGGGTGCGACTTCCTAAAAATAGATAATTCACTTTTTGATGTTGAATTTTACTTCTTAAAAGATTTTCGAAGCCAATTTTTTCAAAGTTTGTAATTTCTTGAAATTCATCAAATATTACGATGACTTTTTGATTGTTTTTTACAAGCTTTTGAGGCAAATCAAGAATATCTGAAAGAGTTTGTGATGAAACTCGATGTTCAACAAAGTCAATCCCAAGTTCTGGCAAACCATCATTTCCGATAGATAAAATTGGTCGGACTGATTTAACGGTTTCAGAAATAATTTCCATGAATTTCTGAAAATTTGTTTGTTTTTTCACAATTGACCGCACGTAATGACTTACAAAAACTTCAACAGAATAAATTGGTAAAAAATCGAAATAGATACAAATGGCTCCTTGTTTTTCCATCTCTTCAATGGCTTTAAAAACTAAAGATGTTTTACCATATCTACGAGGTGCAAATAAAACAAGATTATTACCACCCATAAGTGTAGACACAATCCGATCACATTCAATCTCTCTATCAAAAAACTGATTACCTTTAACTACGGTTCCAAAACTAAATGGATTCATTTTATTCTTTTTTACAAAAATACAAATTTATATGATTTATAAAATGAATTCAAAGTATTATTAAAAATCCTTGGTGACATCTTGTTTTGATTTATATTTACAAGGTATTCTTAAGCCCTCATTAATAACATACAATCCATACTTTCCATTTTTCTTAACAAAATATAAAGGACTATCAAATGTTTCAATGGATTCATATTCTAAGGGAATTGCCCATTTAAAAACGCTATTTTCTAATAAAATTAGTCCTACAAAATTATTTTTTTTGACAATAATTGGCATCGATTCCTCATAATAATATTCCTCTCTATAATCAATTTTATCGTATTCAAAAGGCAAAACTACGTTTAATGAATCTCGGGTTCTTAATACAACTCCGTATTTTTTATTTTGTTTCAAGATAATGAAAGATGGATAGCTATCAATCACATAGTTCAAAAAAGTTGGTTTATTGGATGGTAAAATATATTTAAGATTAAAACCACTATCAGTTTTTTCAAAAATCTTTGGACCATCGAAAAAGTATCGATTTCCAATTACAAAACTGCCAGCATAAATGTCAGTCATCATTTTTTTAAATTTATACAACACCTTCCCTTTCACATCCAACAAAACAGGTTTTTTGGTTGAATTATCATGAAAAATGGATGAATTATCCCATAATCGATAGTAATATCCATTTAAATAACTAGTTTCAATTTTTTTATGAGTTTTATAATAATATAATGTCATCCCTTTTTCACCATCAGTTATCCCAAATTCGGGATTAACTAATTTAAAGTCAGTGGATGTGCTTTTGGGGATATAATACTTTTGTCCATTCGAGTTTAAAATGAATACAGAGTCATTAAGTTGAACCGTAAAAATATAATTTTGAGTTAATTGGTCAAAAATAATTGCGGGAAAAATAGAATCGTACATAAATTCAATTTTTTCATTTTTGTTTGTCAGAGATAATGCACCCCATTTATTATTTTTCTTAGCCAAAATAATTTCTTTAATAGATGTGCCAAATTGCTGATATTCAAATGGAATGACAATATTAAACAAGGAATCAACTATACCCCATTTATCTTTGACTTTTGCTTCAAAAAAATCATATTGTGGGTGAAATAAGCTATAGTCTGTATTTGAATAAAAGAAATTTGAAAAAATATTTTGAAATTTAAAAAAACTAACATCATCATATTTACAAGGGATTATTTCGCTCTTCCCTATTTGATAAACACCTACTTTATTGAAATTATGGACTCTGAAAAATTCATTTTCATTAATTATTGCGAAATTTGTTTTCACCGAAAAAAACTTTTCGATATTATCATATTTGCAGGGTATTAAAATTTCTCCTTGATTATTAGTTAGTCCTTTTTTATATAAACTATCTGTAATCACTGCATACGTATCATCTATTACATCGATACTCAAATAAATGGAAGGTAAAATTCGTTTGCCTAGCGAATCAATTACACCATATCTACCATTATCGAAATCAAGAACTATACTCCAATTTTGTGAAAATGAAGATTTATAGAAGCAAAATGCAAGAATAAAAAATATTATTTTTTTCATTTCAAATAGTTTTGGACAGAAATTACAATTTTTTTTGAATATTAATGCAATGATAAGAAAAATACAGACGCTAATGCTGTTCAAAATTATTTCTTTTTACATTATTTTTAATCTTTTTTTTTATTAAATTTACACTTTCTTAAAAATCATTATCCTACTCCATATGAAAAACCTAAGTCGTATTTTATTCATATTGGTTATCAGCTTGTTAGCTGGATGTAAAACCAATCAAATTGCAGTGGTAAAAACGAATTTTGAAAGCGAAATATCGCTCCAACAGAATTTAAGTTTTAAGTTCAATAAAGATATTGCAACCGAAGCTATGTTAAACAAATGGGACACTACTACCTACGTCCAATTTGAGCCATCGGTGAAAGGGAAGTTTCAATGGGTTTCGGCATCAGAATTAGTTTTTTCACCCGATAATGGGTTTAATCCGGGCACACAATACAAAGCAATACCTACTAATGCAATTGGCTCAGTTGGTGCCGAAAAATTGTCTGTTTCGAGCGAAGCTATCGAATTTCATACTCCGTTTTTAGAAATGTCGTCGGCAAAAGCATACTGGGGTTTATCAGCAACCGGTAATAATGATATTGTAATTTCCATCGATTTACTCTTTAACTATCCTGTAAAAGCAATCGATTTAGAAAAAAAACTATTAATTACGGTTGCTGAGTATCAAGTACCGTATCGGATAATTTCTACTGGCGAAAACGAACAAATGAGTTTGGAACTTAATCCTCCATCGGGCTTAGGTGATTTGGAAATCCCTGTTAAAATAGTGTTAGACAAAGACATGAAATATGTTGGAGGAAATGTTGCTACCCAAAAAACTCAAGAAGTAAATACAATTATTCCTGCTCGTACCAAATTGATGGTTACTGGTATTACGTCTGAAATGGTTGATGGTAGCGGTTTTGTAAACATATTTACCACTCAACCTTTACTTATCGAAGGTTTAAAAAACAACATAACTTTTTCACCAGAAGTTAGTTATACTATAGAGAGTCAAAATAATGTAATTAGAATTAGTGGCGATTTTGAAGAGGGAAAAACATATAAAATTACCGTTTCTAAAAATGTTCAAGGTATTTTTGGCAAATCGTTGGAAAACGATTATAGCCAATCGGTCCAATTTTCGAAGTCGAAACCATTTATTGCGTTTAGCAATCCAAACGACACATACCTTTCGTCGAAAGGGGAACGTAATGTTGCGATAAATTTTGGCGGAATTGATAAAGTGAAATTAAATGTTTTTAAAATTTACGATAACAATATTTTACACTATTTACGTGGAGGAAAAAAATATTCCTATTATTATGATGATTCGGAATTTGAAGAATCATGGATGGATTTTTATGAATGGCAAGGCGATGATTATTATGGTCGTCAAGTTTATGATAAATTACTTGATGTTGATAAACTTCCAAAATATCATAATAGTAGATTATTAAATCTTGACCTCAAAGAAATTAACAATAACGACCCTGGTAAAGGAATTTATATCATTACCGTTCAAGATACGAAACAACGATTTTTAAAAGATGCAATTATAGTTTCAATATCAGATATTGGATTAATTGCCAAGATTGGTAAAAATAGTGTTTTGGTTTCGGCATTTTCTATTGTTGATGCCACTCCAATTCAGGGAGTAAACATTGATTTTATCAGTACAAATAATCAAAAAGTACATACGGCAACCACTGGGCAAGATGGTTTTGTTCAAGTAAACAATACCAAGGATTTGTTTAAAAATTTTAAAATTGGAATGATTACCGCCCGTCAAGGCGAAGATTTTAATTATCTATTTTTCGACAATAGCAGTATTGAAACCTCACGTTACGAAGTTGGTGGAAAATACACTAACGCTTCGGAGTTTGATGTGTTTATTTATGGCGACCGCAAGTTGTATCGCCCTGGCGATTCGGTTCATATTAATTCGATTACTCGAACATTAAATTGGGAAATCCCTAAAGAAATTCCGCTAAAATTCCGCATTGTTAACCCCAATGGTCGTCAATTAACATCGATGCGTAAAACCACTAATTCCGAAGGAGCTTGCGAGGTTTCATTTAAACTTCCCGATGCAGCTATTACAGGCACTTATACCGTTGAATTGTATTCGGGTAATGATGTATTGTACAATACGTATCGTTTTTCGTGCGAAGAGTTTATGCCCGACCGATTAATGGTTAAAGTAACACTCCCAAAAAGTGAATTTGTACCCGGAGAATCTTTTGCCATTCAAGTGTCTGCCGAAAATTTCTTTGGAACACCAGCTACCGAACGAAAAGTTGAAAACGAAATGTCGCTAAAACGAACAGTATTTAATCCAAAGAAGTTTTCCGACTATGATTTCAATATTTCAATCTCCGAAAATTTAAGCCTCGAAAACGATGTTAAATCTGGCAAAACAGACAAATCAGGAAAATCCATCGAAACATTCAGCATACCTAATCATCACGGAATTGGAATGTTAAATGGCACCATTTACACTAGTGTTTTCGACGAAAATAATCGTCCCGTTAATCGAATTTCAACGTTCAGAGTTCCTACGCAAAGTGTATTTTTTGGATTACAATATTTTGATAGTTACGTAAATATTAGACGTCCAATGAAAGTGAATATGGTAGCTTTAAACAAAGATGAACAGTTGGTGAAATCTTCGGCAAACATTATTATCATTAGAAAAGAATATCAAAGTGTTATTCAGCGAAGCGGAACAAGTTATAACTATAATTCAAATAAACGTGAAATTGAAGTGTATAATAAAAATGTAAATTTTGCCGAAGGCAGAGCTTCGATTGACTTCACTCCTAGCGTTTCGGGAGAATATGAACTTCGCATTTACGCAAATAAAGACGAGGGTTATGTGAGCAAAAAATTCTGGGCTTATGGTTCGGGCGAAACAGATTTTTCATCGTTTGAAGTAGATAAAGATGGCGAAATTATCATTGAAACAGATAAAGACAATTATTTAGTGGGTGAAAAAGCAGAAATCCTATTCAAATGTCCATTTTCGGGTAAGTTAATTGTAACGATTGAACGAGATAATATCATCGAATACAAAGTAATCCCAATTGAAGATAAAGTAGCAAAGTTAACGTTGCCATTAACCGAACAAAACATTCCAAACATTTATGTTTCAGCAACGGCTATTCGTCCATTAAGCAACAACGACATACCGCTCACCGTAGCTCATGGTTATGCCGCAATAGGTGTTGAAAATCCTTCATACAAAATGAAAGTTGCCATAAAGGCACCAACTCATGTTTTATCTCGTTCAAAACAAACGGTGGAAGTTACCGCTGAATCGGGTTCACAAGTTACTATTGCAGTGGTTGATGAAGGAATTTTACAGATGAATAACTATAAAACCCCAGATCCTTATGCATATTTTTATCAAAAACGAGCTCTTGAAATTGAAAGTTACGATTTGTATGCCCGAATATTTCCCGAATTAAAACGCTATTTATCAACTACTGGCGGTGACCTTGCCTTAGAAATGGGAAAACGTGTAAATCCATTTACCAATAAACGAGTAAAATTAATTGCGTTATGGAGTGGCATTTTATCTGTTACGGGCGGAAAAGCTAGTTACACATTTAATATTCCTCAGTTTTCGGGAAGCCTTCGTGTTATGGCAGTTGCTTGGAAAGGACGTCATTTCGGTTCGGCAGAAACCAATATGAAAGTAGCTGACCCAATTGTTATTAGCACTGCCCTACCTCGATTCTTATCACCCGACGACATGATAAATATTCCAGTAACTTTAAGTAATACCACCAAAGAAACAGCATCTGTTACCGTTAAAATTGCCACAAAAGGTCCAGCTTCAATAATTGGGGAAGAACAATTTTCGGTTAGTATACCTGCAAATTCCGAAAAACGTGTTGCATTTAAAGCTAGAGCTTCTAAAAACATGGGTGAAGCATTATTTACTACTTCAGCTACTCAAGGAGGAAAAACTTTTGTAGAAGAAATATATGTTCCCGTTCGTCCTTCGGCTGGATTTGTAAAGTACTTCAAATCGGGAGTAATTAATAATTCCGAAGAAACGATTAAATTGGAAGGCAATTTTATAACTGGTAGCGTTACGAATAAATTGTTATTCAGTAAGTCACCAATTACCGAATTTACAAAAGATATTAGCGAATTACTTCGTTATCCATACGGTTGTTTAGAACAAACTGTTTCTGTTGCATTCCCATTGATTTATTATCGTGATATTGCAAAGTCGATAGGTCAAGACAATAAAAATATGGATTGGAATCCCGATTATTTAGTTCAGGAAGCCATTTATAAAGTTCAAAACTTGCAACAATATGGAGGTGGCATGGTTTATTGGCCGAGTGGTGGGCAAACTAACTGGTGGGCAACTGCTTATGCCACTCACTTTTTAATTGAAGCCAAAAATGCCGGTTTTGAAGTGAATATGCAAGTAATTAAGAATGCGGTAAATTACCTCGAAAGCGAAGCCAAAAATAAAAAGTTACAAGATTACTACTACATCGATCAAAATGGAAAATATTATCAAATGTCGTACGTACGACAAGAAGTTGGATATTCGCTTTTTGTTTGTGCTTTAGCGGGTTCAAAAAACATTTCACTATTGAACTATTATAAAACACAATTCCAATTTTTAACCGAAGAAGGAAAATACATGTTGGCTGCTGCGTTTGCCCTTTCGGGAAATAAAACTACTTTCCGTGAACTATTACCAAGTAAATATTCCACTCCAAATATTCGTCGCGAATCGTGGGGAAGCTTCGACTCTCCTATCCGCAATTCAGCGATTGTTTTATATACGCTATATCGTACCGACCCAAGCAATCCTCAAATTGTTAATATGACAAGTAAGTTGTCGAACGATTTAAAAAGAACTAAATGGCTATCCACACAAGATAGAGCATTTGCCTTGTTAGCACTCGGAAACATCGCAAAAAGTAATATTAATGCCGATGTCAAAGCAACCATCATTAAAAACGACCAAAATGTTGGACAATTTAATAACGAAAACTTGGTAATCACTAAAGCAATGAATAACAGTAGTTTAAAAATTTCAAAAACTGGAAATGGTAAACTATATTATTTTTACGAAGCCGAAGGATTTAGTAAAGATGGTAACATTGATGAAACGGATAATTATATGGCAGTTCGTCGTTTCTTTTTTGACCGTTTTGGAAAGCAATTAACAACTACTTCTTTTAAATCAAACGATTTAATTGTAGTTCGTGTAAGTGTAGTATCGCTCGACCAAAGCCGCATTGAAAATGTTGCTATTTGCGATATGTTGCCAGCATGTTTCGAAATCGAAAATCCAAGAATCAACAACGAACGTGATTATTCGTGGATTAAAGATCGTTCTACTCCCGATTACATGGATATTCGCGATGACAGAATTACATACTTTACTACCGTAAATAATAAAATCAAAAACTTCTATTATGTTGTCCGAGTGGTTTCTTCGGGTACTTTTAAAATTGGTGTATTAAGTGCCGATGCCATGTACGATGGAAATTATTACTCTTATAACGGAAGTGGTTCAATAACGGTGGAATAATCTTGAACAAAATTTTAAATGGGTTAAATAGACAAATTCTTTTAACCCATTTTTTTTGGAAATTTTTGAAATGTTGAAATACATTTTTTTTTTAACACATAGGCACATAGAATTTTTTGTTTTTTGAATGTAAAGGCACATAGAATTTCATTTTTTTTTAATAAATAAAACAGACTTTTCGTTCCGCTGTTGCTCCATTCTGAGTGACAATATTATAGCAATGTTTTCCTACCACCAAGACTCGAAGGCACCAAGGTTCACTAAGTTTTCTTTGTTACAT
>CAZFPO010000006.1:0-2495 GCA_964521105.1 uncultured Lentimicrobiaceae bacterium
GTAAAAGTAAAATCGAAATTTAGAGAAGATGAACCTTGTGTGTTAACAAGAGACGAGACTGTGGCAGGTTCAGTACCTGGACCATCGGAAAGTGTTGAGGTTCCGGGCAAAGCTGTGTTTTCAACAATAACATTATCTATGTCTAAGAAGTAGTCTCCTGCACCCCAAGTTCCTTTAATTTTGATATAAATATTGCTTCCATTATACGAAGATAAATCAATTTGTTTGTTTGCAAATGATAGAGAAGTTGTATGTGTTGCTTGATTAATAGTATAAATTGTAGAGTATGATACATCATCAGTTGACACCTGTATTTCAACCTTGTCAGAGGCTCCTAGTGTGGTAGCGGTTGCAGGATATGATGAGTAATCTACAATACGATAATCAAAAGTTATTCGTGATGTACTAGTGATGGTTCCAATTTGAGGTGTTCTGGCATAACATGTTGTAGCAGATGAATAAAGATTTTTATATAAACCGTTACTAGACGAATTACCATGTGTACTATAAACTGACATATCCATTAACCAGCAGGCTGGAGTTGAAGTAGAAGCATTAAAGTTTTGATAATAATTGAGCGTTGCAATTCCAACTGAAGTAGAAAAATTTCCCGACACCCAACTACTGTATGAACCACCACAGTTTGATCGTACATAAATAAAATAACTGGTACATGCAGATAATCCGGAAATGTTATCGTCTACATCTCCAGCAGCTGTTGACCCACTAATAATTAAACCCGTTGACCCACTTCCTGCAGTGCCACTTGTGCGAACTTCGTATTCGTAGCCATTACTAGGTGCTGGGGTTGGAGCTGTCCATGAAATAGTGGCACTATTTGCTGTAATAGATGATGCAGTAACACCAGAAGGTGCAAAGCAAGATGGTGGTGTGAAAGTATATGTTTGCCCGGTTGCTGGTTTTGTTGAAAGTGTTGTGGTTTCAATTATAGAACTTGCTGAAGGGGAGGCTCCTGTGCCATCTAATGATAGAAAGTCGCCGCTACTTGGACCAGATAGTCCTATTGAAGCAGAGCCAGAATATACAGATCCAGTTTCTTGTTGATAAACAAATTTAATAATATTTGAAGTTTCATAGAGTTGAACCTGAAAAGATATTGTTTTTCCAGTAGCTGAATAATTCCATTGCCAATTTAACCATTCAACTGTAAAAATTCTGTTTGGTGAAATTCCTGTTGTTTTGTATGTGGCTGCAGGACTTGCACCACTGGCTCCGTCTAAATCATCCCATAATGGTGCTATTAATGGTCGATGAGTGCTGACAACCGTATTTAAATTATTTGTTAGTTGTGATGTTGTTGAAAGATTAAAAGAGATATAACCATCCGAAACGACTTTTACTTCTGTATAATTTGTTCCACAAAAATTAAATGTAAAACCAATTGGAACATTGGTTGAAGTTTTAGTGTCAGCTAAAAAATCTACACAACTAGTAGCGTTAGTAATACAAGTTCCTGAAGATATGGGTGTGAAAGTTCCGCTTGAAGCCGAAAATGTATACCCACTTGCCTGCCCAAAAACTTTACCTCCATTGAAAGTTGTAGTAACTGATATCACTAAACTTAGAAATAAAATTTTATAAAAAGTATTTTTAAAAATCATAACAAAATATTTTGTTTTTATGCTTTTTCAATTAATCAATTATCAAAAATTAATTTTTATTATAAAAATCCCTCACTATATAAATATAGATAAATTTTTAATATAAAAATAACATTGTTGTTTTGGTTTACAATATAATAGTATGCAAAAATACAACATCGAGTAGTGTCAAACAAGAAAATTAACAAAGTGAAAAAATGTTAAAACAGTTTTTTCTTGATTATCAAATATATAATTTTCGCTATATATGTAGGGTGTTCTAGGGGTATAATGGTATTTTAACAAAATTAACAATTTAAACTGTTTTTTTGGTGCCAAAATTATTTTTTAATTCTTTTCTTTGAGACCAAAACATTACAGCAATAGCTAATAAAAGTAAAATAAATCCTATTAAAAAAGTAATAAAAAAACCAAACCATTCATAAAGCACTATGCCGATAATGGGTGCAAAAAACGACCGTAACCCGGTTAATGTTAAGTGAATTGACTGGTAATCGGCAACTTCTTCTGGTTTGCAAAAATAAGCCGAACCAATATACCACAGTAATGCCATAGTGGCTGCAAATAGTCCGTTCGACAACATAGCAATCAACAGCGTTGCATAAATTTTTACACCTAATAAATCAACATAATAGGGAAAAAACTCTGTTAATCCTATAAAAAATAGATAAAAAGCTAATCCAACGTATGTTATTATGGCAAACTTTCGTGGGTCAATTTTTCCAATTAATTTACCAAAAAAGGGTAACAATATAATTGCTAAGATATTATAAGAGTTTTTATAAAATGCTACACTTGTGTAATTTAAATTCAGTGCTTTATCAAAATAAATAGCGATAACACCAACAGTACCCATAAAAGCAAATCCATAAA
>CAZFPO010000006.1:2595-67533 GCA_964521105.1 uncultured Lentimicrobiaceae bacterium
AAAAGTAATTATCATCATCGCTATTTTATTAACCGAAGATGCATAACTATAATAACTTCCAAAATTTTCTTCCTGATACGCATTTCTTAATATTCTATTTATTAAAGGAAAAATTATTGGATTTGCACTATAATAAATAAAAAAAATGCACAAAAAAATCCAATGAAATAATGTGTTTTCATACATGGTTTCGTAGGGGAAAAATGCAATAAAACACAATGGCAACCGAGTTATTAAAGCAATTACTTTTATCAATTTTTGCTTATTTTCAACTCTGTTAACTAGTTCATTTAACAAAATAGAAGAGGCTAATACTAATACACTAAACTGAAACAAAAAACCAACCTGAAAGCTGGTGCCTTTTAAGCTTTTTAAAAACACAAATTCGTTAAGTGCTAAAACACCCAGAATTACCCCGTCAATGATCGAGTAAAACATGTGAATTTTGTATGCTTTTTGCTCTTCTGAATTATAAAAGGATGTTTTAAATAATGATTTCATTGCGACAAAGATAATTTTTTTATGTAGGATTAATTATTCCAATTAAAACCAATTGGCTTGCAAATAAAAATTTCAATTTTACCCAATAATTAATTTTTACTTGAAAAAATGTATTTTTACAAAAAAAATATAAAAATCGTAAAAAGTTAATGAATGGAGGCAAAATATAAGAAGTATATTCAGATAGTTTTAGGTATTTCTTTTGTTATAACAGGTAGCTTAGTGAATAGTCAAACAATTCCCGAACATATTAGTAATTTTGGAATTTATCAGTTTTTAGACGAGTTGGCAACTCAAAAAGTGATTGAGCTAAATTCGTTAATTAAACCCTATTCTCGAACCTTTATTGCTAATCAATTAAAAGATGCTGAGGTTAAAAAGGAAAAATTAAACAAACGTCAGCAAAAGGAGTTGGAACAATATCTTGCAGAATATAATTTGGAACTAAAATCATCTTCGGAATTCTATAAATTAAATCTTTTAAAAAAGAAGTCTAATACGGAGCTGTCATTCATGCCTTTTGGATTATTTTACCATGATAATCAGTTTAGAGCAAGCATCAAGCCCGTTTATGGAACCACTTTTTATACCGATTTAGATACGTTGAGTTATCATCGTTGGGGAGGTGTATCGTTTAATGGTTATGTAGGTGATAATTTTGGTTTTTACGTTTCACTTAGTGATCATAGTTTTAACAAAAATATTATTCAGCCAAACTACTTAACTTTAGAACAAGGAGCCATTTTAAAGGGTGAAAATTATTTAGACTATAGCGAAATTAGGGGCGGAATAACTTGGTCGTGGAAATGGGGCTCACTTGGTTTGATAAAGGATCAGTTGGTATGGGGCGAGGGGTATCATGGAACAAATATTTTATCGGGGAAAACACCATCTGTAGCCATGTTAAAATTTGACATGAAACCATCAAAATGGTTTGAATTTAATTACATTCATGCACGACTTGCATCAGATGTTTTAGATAGTGCAAGAACTTATTTGTATTCGGGCTCAGGGGTTCGCAAAGTTATGCGAGATAAATATTTGGTGGCTAATATGTTTACTTTTACGCCATGGAAAAATTTAAATTTGAGTTTTGGAAATTCATTAGTTTATAGCGATCAAGGAATTCAACTTCAATATTTAATTCCGTTTATGTTTTATAAATCGGTAGACGACACGTATAATGGCACCGATAACCAAGCGGGACATAATGCACAAATGTTTGCTTCTATCAGTTCGCGGAATATTAAATTTTTCCATATTTACGCCACAGCATTTGTTGACGAGTTTTCTATTCGGAGAATGAATGACCCCGAACGTCAATCAAATTTTGTAAGTATAAAAGCAGGTATTCAGGGTTCAAACCTATTTAATTCAAATGTGTTTTTTACAACGGAGTTTACTAGAACAAATCCCTTGGTTTATCAACATTTTATTCCTGCCACTACATTTCAAACCAATCAATACTGTATGGGACATTATTTAAAAGATAATGCTCAAGAATTATTTATTTCGATTAACTATAAGCCAATATCGAGAATGAGCTTAGGAATAAATTACACGAATATTAAAAAAGGAACACCATATATTTACGGACAAGTAGATCCATGGGGCTTGCCTTTTATGGAAACAGTTGTTTGGGAGGCAACCCGAGTATCGGGTACGCTTAGTTATGAATTTTTATCAAAAATTTATATTCAAGGCGAAGCAATGGTTTATTTTAATAAGGGAAATGCAAGTTTATACAACCCTTATTATTTAGCTCGAAATAGAGGTATAGCGGTTAATGGAGGTTTGTCAATAGGATTTTAATAATATCCAATAAACAATTACCTTATTTCAAATTTTCTTTTTGAAAAACTGGATTTGCATATATTTTTAAAAAATTATCTTTAAAAATTTCATTGTCAACATCTGCTTTTTCAATATTAGCATTTAAATAGTTTTCAAATGTTCTTTTTTGGTCAACCGAATAAAATGATTTAAACGTGTCTGTATTGTTAACTAAATCTGCTGCAATATAATTATTTGGAAAAAGTTTGTAGTTTGAAATAATGCTTTTATCAATTTGCGACGCAATTTCTTTAATTATGTCATTATCATTTCCCTCCAAATTACTCCATTCTTCAAAAGATTCGTTTAATGGCTTTCCAATAACTAAGGAAACTTGTCCTTTTTTTTGTACAATTCCAGTTTCAATACTTAATAAATCTTCACCGGGTTGTTTTTCGTATTTGCCATTTTGCGACAAAGTTAGTTCTCGAGCTTTCAAAAAATCGCATGTTTCAAATTCGTACGAAATCGAAAAAGGGACAATGTTTAAACGATAGATTTTTTCTGGAATATTTCCAGTACCAGTTAGTGAAAGCATTTTAACTAAACCTTGCTGTGTCGCATCTAATCCATCTTTTGTACGACCATTCCGCTGTGCAATCCATACCGAATGATTGTTTTTTATACTATCATCTATAAATGCTGACAACAAATATGAGTTTTCAATTAATTCTCGAGCATTACCATCACGTTTAACCAAAAACATTTTGTTTAGTTTAGCAATATCCATTAGTAAATTGGTAATTACTAAATTGTTCCCAATTGCATTTTGTGTTGTATTAAATCCATTATCAAATAATAATATTTGTAACAATGCAGAATCTAATACAATATCCCTATGATTAGAAATAAATAAATAAGCATTTTTTTTATTTATATTATCTAAGCCAGATGCTTGAAAATTACTAATTGAAAAAGAAATTATTTTTTGAATAAATTTTCTTGAAATTTTAGCTTGAAATTCGTGAACAGAATTTATTTTTTTAATTTCATTCAACTCTTCAGTATAATTATGCTCATCTAAAATGTATTTTTTTAAAAAATAATTAAAGTTGTCATTTTTCAATATTCGGGTAATTGCTTCATTTACTTCAATATCGTAATAAGGTCTTATTTCATCAAAATTAAATTCCATAATTGCTCTATTTTTTATGCAAAATTATAGTTATCCTATAATTATTACATAAAACTAATGTGCAAGCATTTGTAATAATTATTGAAAAAATGCTGATATTGTTTGTAATAAGTTGAAAATAAGGCTGATGCGAAAAGTGTTAAAAAAAGAAAAAAGTTTGATAACGGACAACCTTTGGTTTTTAATCATTGTCTTATTTTAAGAAACTGACAATTTTGTGGTTATACGCTCCTGATTTTACCACTTTTATACAGTCTAGTTTTATGTTGTTTATTCCCATAAATAAAAGCATCTTCCCCAGATGCTTTTATTTTTTTAATAGGTAAAAAGATTTTTATCAATTTTTTAAAAAATCCGACAAATTAGTGGCAATAGTAACATAGTTTGGCGATCCAGCAGGGTGGTAAATTGCTCTTGAGTAGCTAAATTGAAATTTTGAAATTTTTAAACCCAAACCCCATGAAAATCCACTTAAACCGGGTTTTGAAGGAACGCTAATTTCTTGACGTTTTTGATAATTATATCCTAATCTCAAAGCAAATGCTTTAAAGGGTTGAAATTCAATTCCAAAAACTAAATGCCGTAAGGTTTTGTCAGCAAGTTTGGCTGTTTTTGATTTTTCAATAATTAAACCGGTTATTGCATCTCTTTGAATACTGGGGTCGTTAGGGTCGTTAAATGTTAAATCCCATTTTTCAAGATGTTGCCAAACAATAGAATAGGTAAAAGGAGCATATTTTAGTTTTTGTGAAACAGCAGCATGAATGCCAAAAGGCAATGGCTCACGAGTAGTGGTGTAGCTTTTTATTTGTGTGCCAATATTTTGTGCAATAATTGATAAAGCTAAACGATTAGATTTGTTGTAATAAGTAAATGCTACATCTGTAGCAATTCCAATTGAATTATATTCAGCATAAGTAGAGCTTATTAGTTTTAAATTAGCTCCAATAAATAGACTTGAATCAAGTTTTTTTCCCCAACCAATTTGACCAAAAACATCGTGTGCCATAAAATTCCCATAGGTTATTCCGGAAGGGTCTGTTTCGGTAAATTTTCCATAGTCGAAGTAATTAACCGATGCTGTGAACGAACCGATTTTTTTAAAAGTGTGAGCATAAGCGGCAGAAAATGAGATTACGTCAGAGGGAAAATCAATAAATGATAACATTAACTGATTATGCAATTTTTCTGAAATTATAGATGGGTTATGTATTGAAAGTTGAATGTCGTCATCGTAACGATTATAAAAAACACTCCCCATAGCAAGTTGTCGTGAAGATTGTGGTTGTAGTAAAAAACGATAGGTTGAACCACTTCCACTTTGTGAAAAAACTGGAACATAAAGAGTGTAAACCAACAGAAAAATTGAAAAAAAAATTACTTTTTTTATTGTCATTATGAAAAATGTTACAAGTTAAGCATTAATAAAAACAATTCACAAAAATACAATTATTAACGACCTAATATTTCAAATATTGCTTTTTTGTAGAATTTTTGATTTTCGAATTATAGCTAATAGTAAATGTTTCCATAGTTGAGAAAATATTATTAAAAAAAAACCGATTATTTTTAAGATTTTATTTTTTGTTTCAAAAAACGTTATATCTTTGCAACCCTTAAAGTTATGAATTAACAATTACAATAATATAAAATTTATAAATTATGACAAAAGCAGAATTAGTTACCGAAATTTCGAACAAAACCGGTATTGAAAAAGTTGCTGTACAAACAACTATCGAGGCTTTTATGACCTCTATTAAAAATTCTTTATCTCGCAATGAGCCTGTTTTCCTAAGAGGATTTGGTAGTTTTACCGTAAAAAGAAGAGCTGAAAAAACCGGACGTAATATTTCTAAAAATACAACAATTATTATTCCCGCACATAATATCCCAGCATTTAAACCTGCAAAAACTTTTATTAATGGTATCAAAACCAAAATTAAATAATAGTATTATCATCAAAAATTAAGAATTATGCCAAGCGGAAAAAAAAGAAAAAGACATAAAATGTCTACTCATAAACGTAAAAAACGTTTAAGAAAAAATAGACATAAGAAGAAATAACTATTAATTATTTCTTATTAATTTATACATAGTGGCTAATGCTACTATGTATATTTGTTTTATGTATAGTATAAAGTTAAAACAATTTAGTATTTTTACACTGAAATTTGCTAATAGAATATCTACAAGATGAATGATACTATAAACAGAGAGCTAATTATTAATTCCGAACTTTCGGAAGTAGAAATTGCTCTTCTAGAAGATAAAAACCTTGTTGAACTTCACCAAGATAAATCAAATCCCAATCACATGGTTGGAGATGTTTATCTTGGAAGAGTTAAGAAAATTATGCCCGGATTAAATGCAGCATTTATTGATGTTGGGTATGAAAAAGATGCTTTTTTGCATTATTTGGATTTAGGTACGAATATCCAAACAATTAATAAATTTGTAAAGCGATGTATAAACGAAAGCCCAAATAAAATAATTACCGAACCGGTTCATTATGAGGACGAAATTCAAAAAAATGGTAAAATTTCTGATGTCCTTACTACTGGTCAATCAATTTTGGTTCAGGTTGCAAAAGAACCAATTTCTACAAAAGGTCCACGAGTTTCTGCCGAAATTTCATTTGCTGGAAGATACTTAGTTTTAGTTCCATTTGCTGATAAAGTTTCAATTTCACAAAAAATAAAAAGTTCGGAAGAGCGTACAAGGTTAAAACGGCTTATTCAAAGTATTAAACCTCAAAATTATGGGGTTATTATTAGAACCGTTGCCGAAAATAAAAAAGTTGCTGAGTTGGATAACGATTTAAAACAATTAGTTACAAAGTGGGAAAATGCAATAAATCGTTTACATACCGCCGTGCCTCCATTAAAAGTAGTTAGCGAAATTGATAGAACATCGGTCATTCTTAGAGATCTATTAAATGAATCGTTTAATGCAATTCATGTTAATGAAGAAACATTAGCAAATGAAATAAAAACTTTTTTAGGTGATATTGCACCCGACAAAGTTGAAATTGTAAAGTTCTATAAAGGAAAACTTCCAATTTTTGAAAACTTTGGGGTTGATAAACAAATAAAAAATTCTTTCGGAAAAGTTGTTACTATAAAAAGTGGAATTTATTTGATAATTGAACACACCGAAGCCCTGCATGTAATTGATGTTAATAGTGGACATCGCAATAATTCTTCTAATACCCAAGAAAACAATGCGTTGGAAGTTAATATTGAAGCGGCAAAAGAAATTGCACGCCAATTAAGACTTAGAGATATGGGGGGTATTATTGTCATTGATTTTATTGATTTACATTTAGGTCAAAACCGGCGAGAGCTTTATCAGAAAATGAAAGACTTAATGATGCTCGATCGTGCAAAACATACTATATTACCACCCAGTAAGTTCGGTTTGGTTCAAATTACTCGTCAACGTGTTCGTCCCGAAATGTCAATAGAGGTTTTAGAAAAATGTCCTTGCTGCGATGGTACTGGTGAGATAAAACCAAATAGTTTAATTATTGATGAAATTGATAATAATATTTCTTATCTACTTCGCGATCAAAACGAAAAGAAACTAATCTTAAATGTAAATCCAATACTATATGCTTATTTAACAAAAGGATTTTTTTCGATACAATTTAGATGGTTTAGAAAATATCGTACGTGGATTAAAATAAGATCAATTTCCTCATATCAACTTTTAGAATACAAATTTTTTAATATCACTGATGACGAAATTAAAATTTAGTTTGGTAAATTTATTATGAATACATTTGAAAACAAATCAATTACTCCATTAGTAGCACTCGAAAAAGCCAAAAAACATTGTGCCTATTCTGAACGTTGCCATTTCGATATGCGAATGAAACTCAGGGAATGGAATGTTGATGAAAAAACATCAGAATGGATAATTTCTTGTTTAATTGAAGAATCTTTTATTAATGAAGAACGTTTTGCATTAAACTATACTCGTGGTAAACTTACTCAAAACGGCTGGGGAAAAAATAAAATAAAATATGCGTTGCGTCAAAAGAAAATTACGGATTATTTGATAAAAAAGTCGTTAGCTGAAATTTCGGACGATATATATTTATCGATTATTAAAAAGGAAGCGGTTAAAAAAATTACACCCAAAGGTATAACCGAACGTCAAGAATTCAATAAAGTTTTGCAATATTTAATTCAAAAAGGGTTTGAGTCGGATATTTCAACTCAAGTTTTGAATTCAATAATTAATAAAAACGATGATTTATAAGGACGATATTAAAAATATTAAAGGTAGAATTGAAATTCTAAGGGGGTTTCTTTGACATTGAACGTAAATTACACGATATTGATGAAAAAGAAACTAAATCACATGACCCAGAGTTTTGGGATAAACCACAAGCTGCCGAAAAATTATTAAAAGAAATTAGTATACTTAAATCATGGACTGATTCGTTTTTTAAAATTGAATCAAACTATGAAGATTTATTGGTTATTTTCGAGTTTTTTGAGATGGGAGAGGCTTCCATTGACGATTTAGAAAAACAATATCATCAAACAATAAAACTACTTGAAGATATTGAGTTTAGAAATATGATGGGAAATGAAGAAGATCGGTTTTCGGCATTAATAAATATAACACCTGGAGCCGGCGGAACCGAAAGTCAGGATTGGGCTGAAATGTTAATGCGAATGTATTTGCGTTGGGGTGAACGAAATAATTTTGCAACAAAACTTATCGATCGTCAAGAAGGCGATGGGGCTGGAATAAAATCGGCTACCATAGAAGTTGATGGCGACTTTGCTTTTGGCTATTTAAAAAGTGAAGTTGGAGTTCATAGATTGGTTCGTCTTTCACCTTTCGACTCGGCAAACAAACGCCATACTTCTTTTGCATCAATTTTTGTTTATCCAATTGTAGATGAAAATATTGAAATAGACATTAATCCGGCAGAGATTACGTGGGATACGTTTAGGTCGAGTGGGCCTGGCGGACAAAATGTTAACAAAGTTGAAACCGCAGTGCGACTTCATCACAAATCGAGCGGTATAGTAATCGAATGTCAGGAAACTCGTTCTCAACTTCAAAATAAGGAAAAAGCGATGTTAATGCTTAAATCTCGTTTATACGAAATCGAGATTCGTAAGAAAAAAGAGAAATTAAATCAACTAGAAAACTCTAAAACAAAAATTGATTTTGGAGCTCAAATTCGCAGTTACATAATGCATCCATATAAAATGGTAAAAGATTTACGCACTGGTACCGAAACATCGAATGTAAATGCGGTTATGGATGGCGATTTGGAAGATTTTATTAAGTCGTATTTAATGAAGTTTGGGAAAAACTAATGTTGTCCGAAGTCTCAGACTTCGGACAACAAAGTCAGAGACTTCGGACAGCGGACTTCGGACAACAATCAATGGGTAAAGATTTTTTGCAAATACCACTTATAAACGGTTTCGATTCCGTCTTCTAAAGATGTTTTGTATGACCATCCAGTTTGTTTAAGAAGGCTCACATCCAATAGTTTACGTGGAGTACCGTCGGGTTTAGATAAATCGTTCACGATGGTTCCTTGATAGCCAACAATTTTTTTAACCAAATTTGATAGATCGGCAATTGAAATATCCTCGCCAGTGCCAATATTAACATGCGATTCATCATTATATTGAAGCATTAAGTGTAATAATGCATCTGCTAAATCGTCTACATAAAGGAATTCTCTTAGAGGAGAACCAGTTCCCCACATTACTACTTCCGGGGAGTTGTTAACTTTTGCTTCATGAAATTTACGAATTAATGCAGGTAAAACATGCGAGCTTTGTAAATCAAAATTATCGTTAATTCCGTATAAATTTGTTGGCATAGCCGAAATAAAATTCACTCCATATTGTCGACGATAAAACTTACACAACTCAATGCCAGTAATTTTTGCAATAGCATACGCTTCATTGGTTGGTTCGAGTGTGTTGGTTAGTAAATATTCTTCTTTAATGGGTTGTGGGGCAAATTTGGGATATATACATGAGCTTCCTAAAAAAAGCAATTTTTCAACTTTATTTAAAAAAGCGGAATGAATGATGTTCGCTTCAATCATAAGATTGTCGTACAAAAATTCAGCAGGGTAAGTGTTGTTTGCATGAATTCCACCTACTTTTGCAGCAGCTAAAAAAACGTATTCGGGTTTATTTTTGTTAAAAAATAGTTCTACATCTGCTTGACGTCGTAAATCAAGTTGACTAAAATCAGCCGTTAATATGTTAGTGAATCCATTTTGGTTAAGCACACGAATAATTGAGCTTCCAACTAAACCGGTATGACCAGCAACATATATTTTACTATCTTTATTCATTATTTACAATTGTTTTAAAGTCGGATTTTGCTATTATGTTCTCTAAGAACAAAATCTAAATCATAGTCGACCATAATATTAACTAATTCCTCAAAACTTGTTTTGTGTGGATTCCAACCCAGAAGCGATTGAGCTTTTGTTGGGTCTCCACAAAGTTGTTCAACCTCGGCAGGGCGGAAATATTTAGGGTCAACTTCAACTAAAATAGCTCCTGTTTTAGGATTAATTCCTTTTTCATTAATTCCTTCGCCAACCCAATTTATATTGATACCAGCGCGATTAAAACTTAGTGTGCAAAATTCACGAACAGTACGCATTTGTCCAGTGGCAATAACAAAATCTTCGGGTGTATGATGTTGTAAAATCATCCACATGCATTCAATATAGTCTTTGGCATAGCCCCAATCTCGAAGAGCATCTAAGTTGCCAAGATATAATTTTTTTTGTAAACCATGAGCAATTCGAGCCACGGCAAGTGTAATTTTTCGAGTAACAAAAGTTTCGCCACGGCGTTCGCTTTCGTGATTAAATAAGATGCCATTTACAGCAAACATTCCGTATGATTCGCGGTAATTTTTGGTTATCCAAAATCCATACAACTTAGCAACTCCATAAGGTGAGCGAGGATAAAAAGGGGTGGATTCTTTTTGTGGTACTTCTTGTACCTTACCATATAACTCAGAAGTTGACGCTTGATAAATTTTTGTTTTCTTTTCTAACCCCAATATTCTAACTGCTTCAAGAATTCGAAGCGTGCCAACCGCATCTGATTCGGCTGTATATTCTGGAACTTCAAACGATACTTTTACATGCGATTGAGCGGCAAGGTTATAAATTTCGTCTGGTAATACCGTTTGAATTATACGGATTAAAGAAGAAGAGTCGGTCATGTCGCCATAATGTAAGTTAATACTCTTACTTTTTTTCATGTCTTCAATCCATTCCTCGAAATAAAGATGTTCAATACGACCCGTATTAAACGTTGATGCTCGGCGCATTATACCGTGAACTTCGTATCCTTTGTCTAATAAAAATTCTGCTAAAAATGAACCATCTTGACCTGTGATTCCAGTAATTAAGGCTATTTTTTTTGACATCTATTTGTTGTTATTATTTTCTATAAATTTATTATCGTAAATTATTCCAATACCAGTTACATGCTTCTTTTAATCCCTCTTTGAAAAAGAGAACTGGTTGATAGTTTAAATATTTTTTTATTTTTTCGATGGATGCAAGTGAGTGTGGCACATCGCCAATTCGTTCAGGACCATAAATAATTGAAACCTTTGATATCTCAGAATTAAATTCGGAAAGATTTTCAATTAATAATTCGGCTAACTCTTTAAGTGAGGTTTGTTCGCCACACGCAACGTTATATATCTGGTTAATAGCGTTTTGATTTTTGGAAGTAGCTGCTAGATGGCTAGCTAAAATAACATTTTCGACATGTGTAAAATCCCTTGAAAAACTACCATCTCCATTTATTGTAATGGGCTCTTTTTTAATAAGTTGGGATACAAATTTTGGAATAACAGCCGAATAGGTGCTAAATGGATCTTGCCGTTTGCCGTATACGTTAAAATAACGCAACCCAATCAATTCCATACCATATAATCTTGAAAAGACATCTGCATAAAGTTCGTTTACGTACTTTGTAACGGCATAAGGAGATAGGGGTTTTCCGATTTTTTCTTCTATTTTTGGAAGTTCGGTTGAATCACCGTAAGTTGATGAACTACAGGCGTAAACAAAGCGTTTTACTTGGGCATCACGAGTAGCTACAAGCATGTTTAAAAAACCAGAAACATTTACATCGTTTGAGGTAATTGGATCATTTATCGAACGAGGAACGGAACCTAAAGCTGCTTGGTGTAAAACAACATTAACTCCATTTACAGCGTTTTTACAATCATCTATATTTCTAATATCTCCTTCAATTAATGTAAAGTTAGGATTTGAAAAAAACTGACTAATGTTTTCTTTTTTTCCAGTAGAAAAATTATCCAAACAAATTACATGGTTGTTGAATTGCAATAAATTTTCACATAAATTTGAACCAATAAATCCAGCACCACCGGTTACTAGAATTTTTTGATTCACAATTTTATTTGCATTTTCCATAAATTATTATTAGGCAACAAAGATAATCATTCGTTGGTAGTTATAAAAGTAATTATTGAAATAAGTTTTAATTACTCTTTAATGGAAAATAAAAAAGGTTTCTGAATTTCAGAAACCTTTTTTGATATAAAAATTATACTTCCCAAGTGTCGCCACTATTAAGTAAATCGTCAACGCATTGAATTTTGCTAGTTGCCTTAGCGTGTTCAATTTGTTCAACTACTAAATCATCGTATGTAGGAAAAGCGGCTGCGCGGATTACTCCAAAAGCCATAGGGTACAATGGTGGATTCATTTTAGCAAGCATTAAGTGAATGCCTGGATCTTTTGAATACATATCATGCACTAAAATGTCTTTTTCTGTAATTCCATTTTCGCCAATAGTAACTACTTCCAAGCCAATAGGGCTAAGAATTATTCCTTTATTATTTTCTTTGCCAAAAATCATGGGTTCACCATGTTTTAAAATCAGTTGATGATCGTCTTTAAGTTCTCTGTCTGTAACTTGTTTATGAGTATCATCATTGAAAATAACACAATTTTGAAGTATTTCTACAATGGATGTACCATCGTGACGAGCAGCTTCAAACATCACTTCGGTCATGTGTTTAGGTTTTGTATCTAAGGTACGGGCAAAAAATGTTCCTTGTGCTCCTAAAACAAGTTCACCAGGGTTAAATGGATGCTCAATAGTCCCATAAGGAGAAGTTTTTGTAACTGATCCCATTGGGGAAGTTGGAGAATACTGACCTTTGGTAAGCCCATAAATTTGATTATTGAAAAGCATGATATTAACATCGATATTACGACGAATAATATGAATAAAATGATTGCCTCCAATAGCCATAGAATCTCCATCACCGGTAGCAATCCAAACACTTAAGTGAGGGTTTGAAATTTTTACGCCGGTAGCAATAGCGTTTGCTCTTCCGTGAATTCCATGAAAACCGTATGTGTTAACATAATATGGAAAACGTGAAGAACAACCTATACCGGAAATAATACAAAAATTTTCTTTTTTATAACCAATTTCGGGGAATACTTTGGCTACTGACGATAAAATAGCATGTGCACCACAACCGGCACACCATTTAACCATTTGGTCGCTTACAAAGTCCTCTTTTGTCAACGGGACTTCGGATCTATCTACTGTAAAATTATTATCGAAACTCATATTTACCTCCTAAAGCATTTTTGTGAAAACATCTGTTAACTCCTGAATTGAGAATGGTAATCCTTGTAATTTATTGTATTGTTTGTATGAAAAATCAGGGAATTTCATTCTTAAGTAGTTTACAAATTGACCTTGATTTAATTCACAAACGATAATTTTCTTGAATTTTTTAAAAATTTCCTCTGTATTTTTGGGAAGGGGCATAATGTAATTAAAATGAGCATGACCAATTTTTTTACCTTCGGCATGTAATTGGTTCACAGCACTTAATACAGATCCTTTAGTTCCACCCCAACTTACAACCAAAACATCTCCATTTTGTTCGCCATCAATTTTTTGAAGAGGTAAGTAGTCGGCAATTTTTTCAACTTTATCTGCACGATACTTACACATTAACTCGTGATTTATTGGGTCGGTAGAAACTATCCCTTTACCATCAGTTTTTTCCAATCCTCCAATTCGGTGACGTAAACCCTCAGTGCCAGGAAGTGCCCATTCGCGTGCTAATGTTTCTGGATTTCTTCGATATGGCATGTAATCTTTATCGTTTGCTTTAGCAATAGGTGGATTAATAGGTGGTAGTTCCGAAACTTTTGGAATGCGGAATAATTCTGATCCCTGACCCATTTGACCATCGGTAAGTAAAATTACTGGAGTCATGTGTTCCATTGAGTATTTTGCGGCTTCATAAGCTTTGTAAAAACAATCTGAGGGTGATGAAGCTGCAAAAACAATTAATGGTGCTTCGCCGTTACGACCAAAAAGAGACATGTATAAATCAGACTGTTCAGATTTTGTAGGTAGCCCTGTTGATGGTCCAGCTCGTTGAACGTTTACAATGATTAATGGTAATTCGGTAATAACGGCTAATCCAATTGCTTCTGATTTAAGAGATAAGCCAGGTCCAGAGGTTGAAGTAACAGCCATTGAGCCGGCAAAGGATGCTCCAATAGATGAACAAATACCAGCAATTTCATCTTCGGCTTGAAAAACTTTAGCACCAAGTGATTTGTGAACAGAAAGCTCCATTAAAATTTCTGTTGCAGGTGTTATAGGATAAGAGCCTAAAAATAATTCTCTTCCCGAACGTTCAGATGCAGCTAATAATCCCCACGCAGTGGCAAGGTTTCCAGTGATATTACGATATCGTCCTTTTTCGATTTGGGCTGCAGGTGTGTGAATTTTAGAAATTTGTAGTTCAACAGAATCTGCATACGCATAACCTGCTTGTAACGCCTTTTTATTTGCTTCGGCGATTTGTGGTTTTTTTTTGAATTTTTTGTCAATTAAGTGAAAACAGTTTTCTATTTTGTAGTCACAAATACTAATCACCATCCCCAATGCAAAGATGTTTTTACTTCGTTCGCCAGTTTTTGAATCAACACCTGCCTCCATTGAAGCGGTAGTAGCCATTGATGTAATAGGCGCTTTTACAATTCGATAACTGTTCAATGTTTCATCTTCTAGTGGGTTAAAAGAGTATCCAGCTTTTTGAAATGCTTTTTCACCAAAATTATCAGCATCGGCAATAATTGTTGCTCCTTTTTTGGCATATTTAATATTTGCTGCTAAGGAAGCTGGGTTCATGCATATCAAAATGTCGCACTCATCACCCGAAGTTAAAATTGTTCCCCCAACATGCACTTGGTATCCCGATACACCAGCAATTGTGTTGTGAGGTGGTCGAATTTCGGCAGGGTAATATGGAAATGTTGATAAGTCATTTCCCTCAAGTGCTGCAGTGTCGGCAAACAATGTTCCCGCTAATTGCATCCCATCACCTGAATCGCCCGCAAATTTAACCACAATACTCTCTTTTTTTAGAATCGTAGAATTGTTGTTCATATAATTTTTTTTAAAATGTGCTTTTTGATAATTCTAAATTTTTCGCAAAGGTACATTTTTTTATGTGTACAAACCATAATTATTAACAGAAAATTAACCATTTTAAGTTTATGAAAATCAAATATTTATGCAATTTTATAGTTTTGGTTTCATAAATAAATTGAAAAGCTAAACATGTACTTATTTGTCTATTAATAAAATTGATGCGTTTGAGAATGTTATGTTTTTTTAGTGTAATGTTTAAAATTGTGAAAAGAAATAAGTATTCTATTCATTAGCATTTTGCTTCAAATGGAATTTGTATATTTGCTGAAAATATTTAAAAATTATGGGTTTTACTTTTATATATCGTCCAAAGCCAAAAAAATTCAGCTATAAACCTGTTTTTTATAAAAACGATGAAGAAGAACAAGAAGATAAAAAATCGCGATTATTATCTTCAATAAAAAATGAAGAACTTGATTTAAAAACTAAAATTCATAAGTCTTGGTCTCGCGAAAGAAAGCATGGAATTGTATCCAAAGATAACATTTTAAAAACTTTAATAGTTTTAATTTTGTTAATTTTGATTATATTCTTTGTAAAGATAGGATAGTTTTCAAAAAGAAGATTTATGTCTGATATTATTCAATTGCTTCCTGATCATATTGCTAATCAAATTGCTGCTGGCGAAGTAGTTCAACGACCCGCTTCGGTGGTTAAAGAATTAATGGAAAATGCAATTGATGCAAATGCAACAGAAATTGAAGTAATTATTAAAGATTCAGGAAGGACTTTGATTCAGGTTGTTGATAACGGAAAAGGAATGAGCGAAACGGATGCACGAATGAGTTTTGAACGTCATGCAACATCCAAGCTCCGAAAAGCCGATGATTTGTTTAATATTCGAACCATGGGTTTTCGAGGTGAAGCCCTCGCTTCTATTGCCGCTATTGCTCACGTTGAATTAAAATCGGCAACACCAAATGCTATTACAGGTACAAAAATTTTACTCGAAGGTTCTAAAATTATCGACCAATCGCCTTGTTCTTGTCCTGTTGGAACATCAATTTCAGTAAAAAATCTTTTCTACAACGTGCCAGCACGTCGTAATTTTTTAAAGTCTGAAAATATTGAGTTTAGTCATATTTTAGAAGAGTTTTATCGGGTTGCTTTAATTCATTTTAATGTGGGATTTTCACTTTTTCATAACGATAAAATAGTATACAAACTTAATAAAACTAATTTTAAAAATAGAATTGTGAGCCTTCTTGGAAAATCTTACAACGAAAAAATGGTTACTATTGAGCAAAAAACAGACTTTTTATCGATTACTGGTTATGTTGGTAAACCCGACATCGCCAAAAAAACAAAAGGAGGGCAATACCTATTTGTTAATCGAAGGTTTTTTAAGCATCCATATATTCATAATGCCATCACAAGAGCATACCAAGAATTAATACCCGATGGATATTATCCTTCATACTTTATTTTTTTTGAAGTCGACCCCAAAACAATTGATGTAAACGTACATCCAACAAAAACTGAAATCAAATTTCAAGATGAAAAATTGATTTATGCGGTAGTACATTCCACTACCAAAAAAGCGTTAGCCGAAAACAGCCTTACTCCTTCATTGGATTTTGACAACACTGAGCCGTTTAATTTCGATTTATTACCAAAAGACTATCCGGTGAAACAGCCATCTATTAATTTAAATCCTGATTATAATCCTTTTAAAACGTCTCCTTCTATTCAAAGTTCATTCAAAAAGGAGCCAATTAGTGAACGAGACAAAAATAATCTTGAAAATTGGACCAAATTATATTCTACGGATTTTGATGTTTTAAATAATGAAAATCGACAAAATACTATTCAGCAAAATGAACAGAATGATTTAGTTAACTATGGGGCTTTTTTACAATTGTACCAAAGTTTTATAGTTACAAAAATTAAATCGGGTTTAATCATTCTACATCAAAATGCATCTCACGAAAGAGTTTTGTTTGAGCGGTTTTTAAACAGAATAGAATCAAATCAATCGTATTGTCAGCACTTATTATTTCCGGTTACTATTGAGATGAATCCTGCCGATGCTGAGATAATCAAAGAAATTTTACCTGAATTATCAAAAATTGGATTTGAAATTTCTGAATTTGGTAAAAACACTTTTTTGGTTAATGGAACTCCAAGCGATTTGGGTAATATCAATATAAAAGAAGAAATAGAACATTGGGTTGACTCTTTTAAAAACAATATGATGTTTTCGCGTGTTGAACGAAAGATTAATGTGGCAATGTCGATGGCAAAAAGTTTGGCAATTAAAACTGGAAAAATTCTCACAAACGAAGAAATGGAAACGCTTACTAATGAGCTGTTTGCATGCTCAGTACCTCATGAATCGCCTTTTGGTAAAAAAACTTTTAAAATAATATCTAAGGAAGAATTAACTCAATACTTTAATTAATAATTGTTATGAATATGCTCTCACCTGGCGGATTTAAGGTTCTCCCACCTGTTGTAAAAAATTTACTTATAATAAATGGACTGTTTTTTTTAGCAACAATTACTTTTTCTGAAGGTTTCGGAATTAATTTATACGATTATTTAAGTTTGAAGTATTTTGGCTCGGATATGTTTCGACCATATCAACTAATTACCTACATGTTCATGCACGGAAATTTTACCCATATTTTATTCAATATGTTTGCACTTTGGATGTTTGGTTCAGCCATTGAAAATTTCTGGGGTCCAAAGCGATTCTTGTTCTTTTATATTTTTACCGGAATTGGGGCTGGTTTGGCTCACTATGTTGTGTATTATTTTCAAATTAGCCCATTTATTGATTCAATTGATACGTTTTTACTTAACCCTACAACCTCACAACTTAATTTAATTCTTTCATCTCACAAATTTATTATTTCGCCCGATTATCCTGAACTTTATCGCGGGTTCCATGATTTTGATGCCGCCATTAAAACCTTAAATTTTACTCCTTACGATAAAAATGCGTTACAAATATCTGTTGAGTTTTTACAGCTTTATAGGGGTTATTATCTTGATATGCCTAGTGTTGTTGGTGCTTCAGGTGCAGTTTTCGGAATATTACTTGCGTTTGGAATGATGTTCCCGAACGTTATGATTTATCTATACTTTTTTATTCCTATAAAAGCAAAATGGTTTGTTATAGCTTATGGTGCTATTGAGCTTTATTTAGGAGTTACCGGCACATCTGATGGAGTTGCTCATTTTGCTCACTTGGGTGGAATGTTGTTTGGGTTTATACTTATTATGTTTTGGCGAAAACGTCCAGGTCGAAAATTTTTTAATTAAAATTTGTAAGCTATGTTTAACCAAAACTTTGGGCAACGACAATCATTTTTGGAGAGTTTAAAAATGTTTTTTAAATCAAAATCGCCCCTTTCAAAATTTATTTTAATAAATATTGGTGTTTTTTTAACGAGCATAATTATTGGTTTACTGGCTGGTGTTTATAGTTTTCTATTTCAACTTGACGGACCAAATTCCAGCGATTTTCCACAAATAATTGATGCGTTAATGTTGCCCTCATCTATTCCTCAGTTTATTGAAAAACCATGGTCGATATTTACTTATCAATTTTTACATGTTTCATTTTGGCATATTTTCTTTAATATGATAATGCTTTATTTTAGTGGAAAGATTTTTTTAAGTTTTCTGAAAAACAAACAGTTTGTTTGGGTTTATATTTTAGGTGGAATCGCTGGGGGGGCTTTTTATGTTGCTGCATTTAATTTCTTTCCAGTTTTTGAATCCATAGTTTCAAGCTCAAGAGCCTTAGGTGCTTCGGCTTCGGTTTTAGCGGTTTTAACCTGTGTTGCAGTGTATATTCCAAATTATAATCTTCCGTTATTTTTAATTGGCAACGTAAAAATTAAGTGGGTTGCAATTGCAATTATATTAATCGACATTATAAGTATTGATAAAGGCAATCCGGGTGGTCATATAGCTCACATTGGTGGTGCTTTTTGGGGTTTAATTGCTGGAATATTTTACTCAAAAAGTTTTTTAAAAAACATTAAGTTTTATTTAAAAACAAAATTCAAGAAAAAACCGTTTAAGGTTAAGTATCCAAATTCTTCTTCAGCAAATAATAAGGTTAAAACCGATTATGAATATAACGAATTGAGAGCCGAAAAGCAGAAAAAAATGGATGCAATTCTTGATAAAATTTCTAAGTTTGGATATGATAAATTAACTAAGGAAGAAAAAGAGTTTTTGTTTAAATCAAGTAATAGAAATTAAATATGCCGGATAAAAAAAATAAAACCAATTTACTTGACAAAGTTTTTTTAATACTTAATATTGGAGTAATTACTCTTCTTTTATTAGCTTATTTATCTACACGTGTTAGCCCCGAAAAATTTTGGCTTTTAGCATTTTTTGGATTAGCATACCCAATTTTTTTAATATTAAATTTATTTTTTATCATTTATTGGCTATTCCGAAACATGCGTAAATCGATATTTTCGATTGTTGCAATTTTAATAGGATATGGTTTTGTGGGTAAATATTTCCAAATTGCAGGTAAATCAATTGGCGATTTTAAAAGCGAATACGTAAAAGTAATGTCTTATAATGTTAAGCTATTCGACCTATATAATTACAAAAAAGATTGGTCGTATAATTTTACTAATCGTAATAATATTTTTCGTTTTATTGATGAATCTCAGCCAGATATATTGTGTTTACAAGAGTATTTTTATGATAGTGAAAATCATTTTGTAACTCGCGATTCGTTGACTGCTATTTTAAAAACAAAATACTACTATGAATATTTTCCTTTTGTGAAAAATATTCATCATTACGGGATAGCCACATTCTCAAAGTATCCAATCATAAATTCGGGAATGATAATTTTTAAAAATATTACTCATAATTCGGCAATTTTTTCAGACATTGTGGTGAAAAACGACACATTTAGAGTTTATAATGCACATTTACAGTCGATTAAACTCAATAAAGAAGATTTTGTTTTTACTTCGAGTGGTAATAATAAAAGCGAAGATTTATTGAATTCGGAATTTGCAAAGGATTCAAAAAAAATGTTACAGAAATTGAAATCGGCTTATGTTATGCGTGCAAATCAAGCAGAAATGCTGAATGCACACATTCATCAATCGCCCTATCCAGTTATTGTATGTGGTGACTTTAATGATACACCATGTTCCTATGCCACTCGTCTTATTTCTAAAAACTTGATAGATGCATTTGTGGCTTCGGGTAGGGGGTTTGGACAAACGTATAACGGAAAAATGCCTTCGTTTCGAATTGATTATATTCTTTATGATAAAATTTTTGAGAGTAGAGGGTATAAAACTATAACTTCAATTAAAGCTTCAGACCATTACCCAATTTATACATATATCAAAAAACAAGAATAATTAGCGAGGAGGTTGTTTTGAATTTTAAATTAGTTTCGGAATATAAACCCACAGGCGATCAGCCCGAAGCTATCGAGCAATTAGTTGCTGGAGTTATACGTGGCGACCGTTATCAAACATTACTAGGAGTTACTGGTTCAGGTAAAACATTTACCATAGCTAATGTTATCGAAAAACTCAATAGACCAACATTGATTATGAGCCATAATAAAACTTTGGCTGCTCAACTTTATAGCGAGTTTAAAAATTTTTTTCCTGAAAATGCAGTCGAATACTTTGTTTCATATTACGATTATTATCAGCCCGAAGCATTTATTCCTTCAACAAACACATACATCGAAAAAGATCTTTCAATAAATGAAGAGTTGGAAAAAATGCGACTGAGTGTTACTACTGCCTTGCTTTCGGGTAGGCGAGATGTAATTGTAGTGTCTTCGGTTTCGTGTATTTATGGAATTGGTAACCCTGAGGATTTTAGAAAAAATGTTATTACAATTCAAGTAGGTCAAAAGTATCCTCGAAATAAATTTTTGTTAGATTTAGTAAATAGCCTCTATTCGCGAACCGAAGCTGTTTTTAAGCCTGGTAATTTCAGAGTCAAAGGCGATACGGTTGATGTTTTTCCAGCGTATACTGATTTAGCTTATCGCATTATTTTTTGGGATGATGAAATTGAATCGATTGATTCGTTTGAGCCTTCAAAAGGCTATAATATTGCAAAAAATGATAGTTTAAGTATTTATCCGGCTAATATTTTTGTTACTTCGCAGGATATGGTTAACGTTGCTCTTCACGAAATTCAAGTAGATTTAAAAGCTCAGGTCGATTTTTTTACTGAAAATGGGAAGCCTCTCGAAGCAAAACGACTCGAAGATAGGGTTACTTATGATATTGAAATGATAAAAGAGTTAGGTTATTGTTCGGGTATCGAAAACTATTCGAGGTATTTCGACCGTAGAGCACCTGGAACTCGTCCTTTTTGTTTAATCGATTTTTTCCCCAATGATTTTCTGACTGTAGTTGACGAAAGCCATGTTACTGTTTCACAAATTCGAGCTATGTATGGAGGCGACCGTTCACGAAAAATTAATTTGGTGGATTATGGTTTTCGTTTACCTGCAGCTATGGATAACCGACCATTGACTTTTGATGAATACGAAGCGATGGTTAATCAATTTATATACGTTAGTGCTACCCCTGCCGATTATGAACTTGAAAAATGCGACGGAATTGTTGTAGAACAAGTTGTACGTCCTACGGGCTTGCTTGATCCCATTATTGAAGTTCGTCCCTGTCAAAACCAAGTTGATGATTTATTAGATGAAATTGATAAGGTTGTTAAAGAAGGAGGAAGAGTTTTAGTTACAACATTAACTAAACGTTTAGCCGAAGAAATGTCAAAATACTTAATACGATTAAATATTTCCACCAAATATATTCATTCTGATGTGATAACATTGGATAGAGTTGAAATTTTGCAAGACTTGCGTTCGGGTGCGATAGATGTATTAGTTGGAGTTAATTTGTTGAGAGAAGGCTTGGATTTGCCTGAGGTATCATTAGTGGCAATTTTAGATGCCGATAAAGAGGGTTTTTTGCGTTCGGAACGCTCTTTAACACAAACTGCTGGCAGAGCCGCACGAAATATTAATGGAAGAGTGATTTTTTATGCCGATAAAATAACTCGTTCGATGCAAAAAACCATGGATGAAACCCAACGAAGAAGAGAAAAACAAATTTTATATAACATTAAAAATAACATTACTCCAACCGGCATCCTAAAATCGTTGGAATCGCATTTGGGTGCTACGAGCAATAATAAAAAACAGGTGGCTCAAAAAGAATATGCATTAACTAATTTTCCAAATTTAGCTGCCGAAGAAAGTGGCTTAAAATTTAAAACGAAGCAACAACTCCAAAAAGAATTAAAACGCTTACAAAAAGAAATGGAAATATCCGTTAAGGAACTCAATTTTTTAGAAGCTGCAAAATTGCGAGACAGCATTAATGAGCTGAAAAAGTACTTATGAAAACCATTGTGTATAATAAAATCGATAAATCAATTTTATATGCTTTGCTTGCAGTTATGTGTTGGTCAACTGTTGCCACTGCATTTAAAATTGCACTTTCGGGAATGAGTTTTTTGATGCTCCTTGAAATTTCAAGTTTTCTTGCTTCAATTTCATTACTGTTTATTCTCATTATAACAGGGAAAATTCAAAAAATTAAAAAACTGAGCTTGAAATCTACTTTCTTTTTGCTATTTAAAGGGGCTTTAAATCCTTTTTTGTATTACTTAATTTTATTTAAAGCGTACGATTTGCTGCCGGCTCAAGATGCTTTAATATTAAATTATACTTGGCCCATAATTCTTGTGATTTTTTCAATCATTTTTTTAAAACAAAGGGTTTCAAAATTTGATATACCTTCGGTTGTTATTTCATTTTTGGGCGTAGTTTTAATTGCTACTAAAGGTAACTTTTTTAATGTTGAATTTGTAAATGGTTTTGGTACTTTTTTGGCATTAATTAGCTCTGTTGTATGGGCTTTGTATTGGATTTTAAATTTAAAAACAAACGAAGATTCAATTTTGCAATTATTTATTGGTTTTAGTTCAGGTTTTTTGCTTACCTCTATTGTTGCTGTGTTTTTTCCTTCGGAGCTTTTCGTTCATTCATCAAATGCTTTATGGGCTGGTGTTTATGTTGGTTTGTTAGAAATGTGTTTTCCATTTTTGTTATGGCAATTAGCTCTAAAAAATGCCAAATCATCGGCTAGTGTTAGTCGATTTATTTTTCTTTCACCTTTTTTATCATTAATATTTATCGCATTAATCCTTAATGAGAAAATTTTTATAAGCTCAATTATTGGTTTAATTTTGATAATTGGTGGAATTATTATTCAAAGCTTAGGACAAAAAAAGCATCGCTTATCTTAAAATTTGAATGTTTCCATACATCGAAACAGTTTTTTGACCATTGTTTACTTCTAAAATGTAAAAATAGGTTCCATCTGGAACATTATTCCCGTCCCAAGAATTGTTGTATTGATTTTGTTCAAAAACTTTTACTCCGTTAGAATTTATTATAATTAATCTGTTTTTTGGAAATGATTCGATATTTTCAAAAACTAAATAATCGTTATAACCATCGCCATTTGGTGTGAAAACGTTTGGACGTTTTAGTATGTCAACATTAATTGTTTCAATGGGTGTAGCGTTTTTTTCAGTATTTACTTCGCTAATTATAGTCTCACTGTTTTCAGTGTTTTCATGAATAACTTCGGTTTTATCAGTGGTTTCGTTATTAACAACTTCTGGCTTTGTTGTGTTGTTTGAAGTTGTTTCAGTAATGTTAATTGGATTAATGATTTCGTGTTGAGTTTGAGCTATGCTTTGAGGAATTGTTGTTTCGGTTGATTGGGTGTTGGTAAATTCCTCTTTTGCATTATATGAATTAGTGTTATTGTTTGCAGGAGAAATAGAATTGGTGGAAATATTACTTGTATCGCTAGAGTTAATAATATTTTCAACCTTTGAATTATTTATATTTTCCTGTTTGGGGTAATATATTATTGTAGCAATAGTTGAAATGGTTGCCAGAGAAATTGCTGCTAAAACTATTTTACCCATCAAGCTATTAAAAAAATTACTTAGTCCGCTTTGTGGTATTTGAGGATTGTTTGTAATTTGAGGTGTAGTAATAGGTAAATTATTAGCAATACTTTCCCAACATCTATCCGAAGGTATTTCGGAATAGTTTTTTAAAGTATCGATAATATTATTTTCAGTAATTTTATTCATTATTATAATCTGTTTTGTAGCCATTTTCGGGCTTTTGAAAATTGAGATTTTGAAGTTCCTTCAGATAGTCCGAGTTGTTCAGCTATTTCACGATGAGTGTATCCCTCAACCGCATATAAATTAAATATCATTCTATATCCTTCGGGCATAGAGTTAACTAATTTCATAATGCGTTGAGCTTCCATTTTTTCAATTATTGTTTCTTGTTTTTCAATATCATTATTAACTTCTTCAATGTCTTGATGAAATCGGTATTTGCTGTTTGCTCTAAAATGACTAATGGAAGTATTAATCATAATTCTTTTCATCCAGCCTTCAAACGACCCATCTCCTTTATACATCGACAGTTTTTGAAATATTGTAGTAAACCCCTCAATTAAAACATCTTCAGCATCTTCTTTTGAGTTTGTGTAGCGGATGCAAACTCCCATTAATTTTGAAGAATATTTGTCGTATAACTGTTTTTGTGCTATACGATTGTTTTTTAAACATTCTTGAATGAGAGTTTCATCTGTTAACATTTCAATCACTGTTTTTATTAGACGAGCTTGTTTTTGTTTTCGTTGCTTTACTTTTTTTCTTTTTTATAAAAACAAACAGAGTAATGAAAAGCGTAAGTAAACAAAAATAGATAGAACGCTTAATTGTGGTTGCTTTTAAATTAATAGGGTTTGTTTTACTGAAAACATCTTTGCTTTTATAACGAAATAATGGATTTAGTAATAAGCGGGTATTGTCGCTAAAAAATATTTCGGTTCGTATATAAGTGTCGGTTTTTTTAAAAACATACTCAGCAATATTAGTATTAAAAACAGAATCTTTTAGAGTGCCATTTTGACCGTAGAAGTAAAATTTACGAGCATGTCTATCGGTAACAACACGCATTAAAGTGTCTCCAATTAATTCAACGTTGTGGAGTTTTGGAATGTTTTGATGATATTTGATGTTATCATTAATATCGTCAGAAGGCATTGCTAACTCAACACCATAAGCAATCCCTTTTTGCAAATTAGTTAAAATTGAATCGGAGTTGTAAACACTGGATTGAATAAAAGTGCAACATCTACCAAATAAAGTTGGATTAAAAATATCATGACAATCATCGTTTGCTAAAATAAAAGCAGGAATGCCAGCACTTAATACAGTATCCCACAAGTCAATTGAAAATCGTAAATGATTCATCGCTTCAAATAACTGATATCCTCTAAGTAATTTTAGCTCGTCAGGAGTGTAAGAATTCATCATTCGAGGGTGATTCAAACATAGTACGTTGCAATTTTCTTTTAGCGAATAAATGATATTTTGCTTGTGGTTAATATCTTGATAAAAAATGTAATCTTTCCATAACACATTTTTTGCACCCAACGATAATTGATGTGTTTTGTTTATGTTAAATCCGTGTTCATAAGCCGTAATTAGATTGCAATTTGAATCGTTAAATTTTGATATTTTTTGATAATCAGAGAGTGAAATTAAATTGTAACCAAGAGATTTGTATTTCTTTAAAACCGAATCCTTATCATTTTTTCTGCCATCGGTAAAAAACGACCACGCATTGGAGTGTAAATGAAAATTTCCTTTTAACCAATTGCTCGAATCGGTATTTTGATAAGGGTTATAGATATTGTTTCCGTTGAATGAAACAGGAGGTAAAAAATCATAAATAGGAGAAAGTATATAAATTATTGCTTGCCACACCAAAATAAGCGACACAATAATAAGAGGCAGGTATAAGATTTTTTTAAAAAATTTTACCACTTTATTCATTTATTTGCTTTTTGTTCTATATTTACAATCAAAAGTAGTAAAATATTTTTGATAGCTCTCTTATCTATACAAAACTAACGGTATGAAACAGGCAATAAAAATTTTTTTAGTCGAAGATGACCCATATTATGCAAAATTATTACATTATCATTTAGGTGCAAATCCCGAAAACTATATTGAAGTTTTTGATAGTGGGAGCGAATTATTAAGTAATTTACATCGTAATCCGGATATAATATCGTTAGATTATGGGTTGCCTGATATTAATGGAAAAGATGTGTTAGATAAAATTAAAGAGTATAACCCCGAATTACCAGTTATTATGGTGTCTGGACAAGGAGAATTAGCAGTAGCTGTTGACTTGTTTAAAGCAGGGGCACATGATTACATCATTAAAGGCGAGGATACCAAGGAGAGATTATGGAATTCAATAGAGCAAATAAAGGAAAAAATAGGGTTAAAAATTGAAATCCAGAATCTTCGAGCTCAGATTTCGGCAAAGTATAGACTAGAACGTATACAAGGAAATAGTGAGTCGTTTAAAAAAATGGCTTTCATGACAGAAACTGCCATAAAATCAAATCTTCCAGTTGTTATTTCGGGCGAAGCAGGAAGTGGTAAAGCTCTGATTGCAAAGGCAATACATTACAATTCAAGTAGGGCAGAAAAACCTTTTATCGTGTTTACCACATCAATTTATAATGAAAAATCTTTTGAATTGGAATTGTTTGGGTTCGAAAAAGATGTAATTCCAGAACTTCCCTATCGAAAAATTGGAAAATTAGAAGAAGCTCATGGAGGTACATTGTATATTGAAGAGGTATGTAATTTAGATAGTAAAATCCAATTAAAAATTTTAAATTTTCTGCAAGAAAAAGAAATTTCACGAGTTGGTGGAAAAAGAAATATTAAGCTTGATGTCAGATTAATTGTTTCAACCAGCATGGATTTAGACAAAGAAGTTCAACTTGGCAATTTTAGAAAGGATTTATTTTACCGAATAATCGGAATCCCCATTAGTGTTGCTCCTCTTCGCGAAAGAGGAAGCGATATTGTTGAAATTGCAAACAGACTGATAAACGATTATTGCATTGAAAATAATATTAAAAAAGTAAAACTTATGCCCGATGCTCAAACCAAATTATTAAATTACTCATATCCAGGTAATGTAAGTGAACTGAAGTCGATTATTGAATTAGCAATAACCGTTTGTAATAAGGGTCAAATTAAAGCGGAGAATATTACATTTAATAATGTTAAAAGTAATTCTTTTTTGTTTTTTGAAGAAAAAACATTAGATGAATACGAGCTTCAAATTATCAGACATTATTTATCCAAATACAATAATAACGTTAATATTGTTGCCGAAAAATTGAATGTTGCTAAATCAACAATTTATAGATTTTTAAAAAGATGTAATAGCAGTTTAAAATAATTTAGGTAATATTGTAATTATATTGCTGTAAATTTGTAATGATTATGAAAGCGATTGACATAACTACAAAAGGTATTACTCCTTTAAAGACCTCTGATAAAGGCGATTATGCCATTAGAATGATGGAGGAATGTAAGGTTTCGCATTTGCCAATTGTAAATAATGAGGATTTTCTGGGATTAATTTCTGAAGCCGATATTTTAAGCGAAAATAATATACAACTTGCAATTGGGGCTTATACGCTCTCATTAAACCGAGTTTCGGTGTTTGAATCGCAGCACATTTATGATGTGTTTAAAATATTTAGTGAATCGAAATTAACGGTATTGCCAGTTTTAAATGGGAAAAACCACTATTTAGGTGTTATTACACTAGCAGATCTTTGTCATTCAATATCCCAATTAACCGCAGTTTCAAACCCTGGGGCTGTGGTTGTTCTCGAAATGTTTGCTCACGATTATTTACTTTCTCAAATTGCAAACATTGTTGAGTCTAATGATGCTAAAATTTTAAGTGTTTATATTCATAGTAATATCGATTCTACAAAAATGGAAGTAATTTTGAAAATTAATAAAAACGATATTTCTTCTATCATTCCAACGTTTAATAGGTTTAATTATATTGTAAAAGAATCGTTTTCGGAAAGTGAATATTTTGACATGCTTAATACGAAATACGACGAATTTATGACCTGGTTAAACATATAGGAAGGCTTGTTTAATGACCAATGCTTCCATTTATTTATCTGTTTTATTTTGTTTTTTAACTTCTTTTGATTTGTTTTCACAAAGTGAAAGTAATAAAAGTGTACGAATACATGATGTTCAATTGTCTGGAAACAAGCGAACTAAGGAATATGTGATACTGCGTGAAATTGAGTTTAAAAAGGGAGATACTTTAAAATGTGACGAATTTAATTATAAATTGGGAAAAAGTATCCAAAATATTCAAAACACTTCGCTCTTTAACTTTGTTGAAATAAATGTTGATACTCTTCAAGAAAATGTTTTTGATATAAAAGTATTTCTTGTTGAACGATGGTATATTTGGCCCTTCGCGATGATTAAATCTGCCGAAAATAATTTTAATTATTGGTGGATTGACAAAAATCTCAACCATCTTACATTATCCATGTTTATCGTTGATTTGAATTTTAGAGGAGCTCGCGAGCAATTATTATTAAAATCAAATGTTGGCTTTGACAATGGAATTGGTTTTACATATTCAATTCCATATATTAATAAAAAAAAGACAATTGGGCTAATGTTTGACAATTATTGGTCGAAAAATCACGAAGTTATTATTGGAATAAATGATTATAAAAATAGTTTTTATCGGATTAATAATACCCCTTTAATCGAAAATTTTAGCAGTAGCATAAGTTTTATCTATCGTCCTGCTTTTAGGCTTAGCGAGCAGTTTTCAATTACTTACAACTACTTTTCATTTAATGATACTATTTTTACACAAAATCCCTTTTATGCGCCCAATAATAAACTCCAATATCTATCTTTTTTCTCAAAATTTAAAATTGATTATCGCGATAATAAAGCATATCCATTAAAAGGTTTTTATGCCGATTTAATTTTGCTTCAATCGGGAATTAACATTTTATCGAAAGAGAATATTTATAAATCATCGCTTCAAACGAATTTTAGATTTTATCATTCATTCAATAACAGGTTTCATTCTGCTCATGGAATAAATGCTTATGTTTCATCAACCGATACTCGTTCCGAATTTTTAGGTACTTGTATCGGTAACAATAATCATGAAATTAGGGGGTATGAAAATTATAGAATTCCTATAAAAAATTATATTATCTTAAAAAACAATATAGGGTTTACCCTGATTAAAAAAACAAAAAAACAATTGCCTTTTATAAAATCTGAGAATATTGGATTAATTCACTATGCATTGTATGTTAATGCTTTTATTGACGCTGCTTTAATTTCGGAAGATGAAAAAAGAAGTAGTTTTTTATTTCTTACAAAACCTTCACAAAATTTATTTTATAGCAGTGGAGTGGGTTTTGATTTTGTAACGTATTACGATATGGTATTTAGATTTGAAATGAGTCGAAATTTTTTGTTTAATAAATGGGGATTTTTTGTAAATTTAAAGGCTTCAATTTAAAAGATATGACAAAAAAAACATTTGCGATTTATAGTAAAACGCACGGCAAACAGTCGTACGAAGTTTTTCAAAAAGTTTTTGATACTATTATAAATCAAGGGAATAATGTTATTTTATACGAACCGCTAAAAGAAATTTTACAAAGTAAAATTTCCATTAAAAATGATGTGGATTTTTTTAACAGTTACGATACATTATTAAACAAAGCCGATTGCATGTTGTCTATTGGAGGCGATGGTACATTTTTAGGGACATTGCCTTTTATTAAAGATAGTAATTTGCCAATTATTGGCGTAAATAATGGGAGATTAGGTTTTTTAGCGAACACTCAAATCGATGACGTAGAAAAATCATTGCATAGTTTTATTAATAATGAATATGTTGTAGATAAAAGAACGTTACTAGAACTAAAATCACCCAATAATTCGTTTAATGAGCCCCAGTTGTACGCATTAAACGATATTACGATTCGTCGAAGCGAAAATGCTTCCATGCTTTCGTTTCAGGTGGAAGTGAATGGAGAATTTTTAAATAATTATTGGGCAGATGGTATTATTGTTTCTACTCCTACAGGCTCCACAGCATATTCGCTAAGTTGCGGTGGACCTATTCTTACACCCGATTCCAATAGTTTTATTTTAACTCCCATTGCTTCGCATACATTAACCGTTCGCCCAGTGGTTTTTTCAGATACAAACACAATCAAGGTTAAAGTATCGGGTAGGGCTTGTCATTATACCTTAGGTGTTGATTCGAGTAGTTTAAATTTAAATACAAGCATCGAATTAATTATTTCAAAAGCTCCATTCCAACTTAATATTGTTCAATTTAAAGAAAATTCATTTTTTAAAACAATTCGCGAGAAATTAATGTGGGGTTTTGACAAAAGGAATTAACATAGAAAAATGCCGCAATTATGAAAACAATTCCTTTCATTATTTTGTTAACTTTAAAATGAAAATCGTATGAAATACTTAGGAGCACATGTTAGTGCTAGTGGTGGAGTAGAAAATGCCGTTATAAATGCCGTCAACATCGGTGCAAAAGCATTTGCTTTATTTACAAAAAACCAACGTCAATGGTTTGCACCACCTTTGAGTAAAACAAGTATTAAAAAATTTAGAGAGTTATGCGAAAAACACGAATTTAAAGCATTTCAAATTTTACCTCACGACAGTTACCTTATCAATTTAGGACATCCCGAAGCCGATGCATTAGAAAAATCTAGAGAAGCTTTTTTAGATGAAATGCAACGCTGCGAACAACTTGGTTTAGATCGTTTAAATTTTCATCCAGGCAGTCATTTAAATAAAATTTCCGAAGAGGAGTGCTTAAAAACCATTGCCGAATCCATAAATATTGTTTTGGATAAAACCAAAGGTGTTTCGGCAGTAATTGAAAACACTGCAGGACAAGGCACAAATTTAGGCTTCATGTTTGAACAAATTGCATTTATTATTGCAAATGTTGAAGATAAATCAAGAGTTGGAGTTTGTATCGACACCTGCCATAGTTTTTCAGCTGGTTATGATTTATCAACTGCCGAAGGTTTTGAAAAAACGTTTACTCATTTTGATGAGGTGATTGGATTCCCATTTTTAAAAGGGATGCATATAAACGACTCGAAAAAAGCTTTTGGAAGCCGTGTTGACCGTCATGAAAGTATTGGAATTGGAACGTTGGGGCATGAAGTCTTTAAAATTTTAATGAACGACACTCGATTTGATAACATACCTCTAATTATAGAAACTCCAAACGAAGAAATTTGGGACGAAGAAATTAAATTATTGTATTCACTTATTTTGGACTAAACGATTCTGTTTTTTGGCTTAGGCATGGGGTTGCAACCCCTTGAACTGAAAGTACAAAAAGATAATTGAATTGGACTATTATAGTAACCATGTCGGTATAAATCCTTGTCATACTGTACGATATTGAAGAATATTGTACCTGGACAATATTTGTTATTTATTTGTTATTTGCATTGCATTATCATAATCATTACATATCTTTGAAATCAAATAACTTATGATATGAGGGAAATAACATCCTGTATTAGTGTTTGTATTTTATTGATTTCTATGCAAACAAATGTCTTTTCGCAGTCAAATTTAACTTCGGGCAGACTTGTATTCAAGCAAATCAGAGGTGGTAAAACATATCCGAACGATACAATTTGGTATGCACCAGGAATTATTAAAGACAGGGCAAATTTTCATGATTTGATTAAAAACAAAAATTACTGGATTTTTGGCACAGACACACAAGTTGTATTTAATAAAACACTAGAAAAAGAAGTTTCGGCAGAATATAAGAAGATTAAAACAACTTTATACCCTAAGGACACAGCAAGCTTTGCAGGAATAAAATGCCAAAAAGCAATCATGAAAACTTTGGATAAAGACAGCAATAGCTTTGTTTGGACAGTTTATTACAATCCAAAAGTAGGAAGTAAAAAAAGCAATTATTATCGGGTTTTTAAAGATATTGATGGAATCCCTCTATATTTTTCGGTTGACGATTGGACATACGAATTAATCGAATTTGTTGAAGTGAAAAAAGAAGACATTAATATTCCTCAAATTGTAGTAAAATATAAACCAAAGAAAAAGGATTAAAATAGTGAATTTCAAAAATATAATTCATATTGAGGTTAAAAAAATCAACTATGAGACTCTTCTCTTTTAAAGGACATAAATGATTTAATTTAGAGGTGTTGATGGAAAAACAAATTTAAAAAAAATCAAATAATATGAAGAAAATCACAATTTACATTAGTGTTTGTCTTTTATTGATTTCAATGCAACCGAATATTTTTTCGCAGTCGAATTTATCTTCCGGTAGACTAGTATTCAAGCAAATCAGAGGTGGAAAAACATATCCGAACGATACAATTTGGTACACCCCAAACTTAATTCGTGACAGATACAGTTATCATGATTTAAGTTTACAAAAGAGTTTTAAAATATTCAATAACGATACTATCGTTCATCTTTACAAAAACAGGAAACAGGAAGTAACGGATGAATATAAAAAGATAAAGGTGACTGTTTATCCCAAAGACACGGCATGCTTTGCCGGTATAAAATGCCAAAAAGCAATTATGAAAACTTTGGATAAAGACAGCAATAGTTTTGTTTGGACAGTTTATTACAATCCAAAAATTGGAAGTAAAAAACATAATTACTATCGGGTTTTCAAAGATATTGATGGAATCCCATTGTTTTCTTCGGTTGATGATTGGACGTACGAATTGATTGAATACACCGAAATCAGAAAAGAGGATATTGATATTCCAAGTTTTGTAGTAAAATATAAAACGAAAAAGAAGGAATAAAATAAAACGGAGTTTGGTAAATCAGTTTAGTAAAAATTTTTTCATTGACGTAGTTTACCTTAATTTTCATACCTCTTATTGGGCACATTAGTTTTTAATCTTCATTATTGAATTGTCGATAAGAGTCAGTTTTCATAATGTCAATTTTGAAATTATTTTCATCAATCTTGATTATAATTACACTATCAAAACCGAGCTCATTAAGTATATCTATTGTTGCAAGTTCGCCTTCTTTTAAACGTAATACTTTTCTTAAAAGCCAATCAGACATAGCTTTATTGGGGTCGGTCATCAATGCTTTAGAGTTATCTTGACAAACCTTTGCAGTAAATGATTCGCCCGTTGGGATTGATAAGTTAAAATGAACATCCCTGGCAGGAAAAAAATTAGAAAATTTTTTGTGTATTTCAATTGGAATTGGAATATAAATTTCCCCCATATCACGTGCTCTGCCACCAGCGTTCCATTGATTTAACCCTGATTTTTCATAGACAAATTTCTCTTTATTTTTAATACCGTATAGGGGAAGTACAACAAAGTTCACTCCTTTGATTAGTTTGTCTGTTGCTGGTTTTAAAATTTTATTTTCAAAAAGCTCAAGTAACAGTGTATAGGGATCTTCAATTATTTCAATGGGAAATCTGTATGCATTTTGTGGGATAAAAAACTTTCTAAATAGAGTGCTTTTTGAATAATTATAGGAATAAATATTATTCCCATCCTCAAATTGCAAACTTGCTTTATTGTCTTTTATAGAATGAATGTTTGAAATATCAATGGTGTTATAATCTGTTTCATAAAGTATTAATTCTTTCTCTTTACGAGCTACAATATGATATAATGAACTTTCAATATCGTAGAGGCGGTTTGCTAAATTTATTCTATCGTTTCTAAATTCACCTAATTTTATGGCGAGTTCTTTGCCTTTAAAATCGGCTAAAACGATAGATAAAGAGTTAAATTCAGCAACCTTTTCTGTGCTATTATTAGAGTTGCAAGTAAATGTTTTTAAACCAACACCAATTGAATTGTATTTTGCATCAAAAGCAGTGTCTGATCGACTTAAGTTATTTGCATTAAAACTTCTACAAAAGATATTTTCGGCAACTCTATAATTAATAAACGGTATGGAACTTTCACTGAATAAACCCGATAATTTTGAAACAGCGGAAAGTAACTTTGGAGCTATTACCCGTTATTCGTTTCAATCTTTTTTGTTAATAAAACGACAATAAAGGATTTTCACTACTATAGGGGCTATGGCTAACCAAGTTCCATATAATCACAAATAATTTCATTAACTACAAAATCTTCTTCATCTTCTTTCATTATTAATCTTGAAGTTAATATTCTAAACCAATTATCTATTTCAATAGGAGTTTTAAGTTCTTTTAAAAAATCAAATTTTTCATTATTTGAATTAAATTCATCAAAAAAAATATAAATATCAGCACTGTAGCTATCAGCGTAATTTTCATTGGAATTAATTAGCAATTCCTCTATATATAATATTTTTTCATCAAAATTTAACATATCTCATTAACTAAATGATATTCAATAATAGGATTTGAAATTCTTTCTACTTTATTGAATTTTAAATTTTGAGCAGGATTTTCAATGGTTTTAAATGAAGGCAAATCATTTATATTTAAAACTAAAGTAATAAAATAATCGTTTTTGTATTCTAATGCTTTATTATATTCATTTTCAGTCATCCTAAATCTCCCTTTAGGCTCTCTAATTCCTTTAATTTCAGCTAAATATGTATTTTTATTTACATTAATTTGAAAATCATACCCATCTCCATACAATCTTGCATCTTCAATAATTCCATTATTAAAAGTAGAAATTGAATTGAAGTTATTTATAAAGAATAATTCAGCTTCTAATCCTGTTTCTTGCAATTTTTTAAATCTTGATTTTACAATAGGTTTTACTTCAACTATAAGATCTTTAATTTTATAATTTTCTTTCAAAAATAATTTAACAATATCAGCATAACCTTTAACATTTTCAGCTCCAAATAAACTATCAATTAAATATTTTCTATGAATATAAGCATTGCCTTTTTGCCACCACCCTTTTCTTGGATTATTTGGAAAAAATGGATCAAACAAATCCATCCTATTCTTTACTACACTTCCCGTTTCAACAATTCCAACATTAACGAAATATTCAAAAAATTTAGCTTTTGAAGTAAATCCGAATTCCTTTATAAAATCATTATCAAATTTAGACAATCCATATCCTAATAAATTTAGAATTTCGTAATTTTCGTGTTTGTTCCCTTTTTTCTCCATAATTAAGCAACAAATTTAGAGTTTGGTAAAATAAAATTATCCGAATATCCTTGAAACAAGAAACACTCTTTAGGAGTTAATTTTCTAATTCCAAAAGAGTCCTTAATTAAAGGTACATTATGTCCACCCGTACCCATATTTGCAGTTAAAGTTGGGCATAGATTATTTTTGTTTTCTCTGGCATACACTCTTCGCCACTGATAAACTGTATCTATAGAAACCATTGCATTTTCGAGCTCTGGATAATAAGGGTGGTCTTTTTTATAATAATAAACATCATTTTGTTTACTTTTTTCTAAACAATTGTGTATTGTTTTTGTAAGTTTAATAGGTTTTGGAAATTCAAATTTAATATGTTTTTTAACCCGCTCGGAATCAAAGGCAACTATAAAAATTCTTTCACGATTTTGAGGTATATTTGCATGGGTAGCAGAGTTCAAAATTTTAAAATAAACTTTATAACCAAGTTTTTTCTCTAAAATTTCTAAAATTGTTTTAAACGTTTTTCCATGGTCGTGAGAAATTAAGTTTTTAACATTTTCTAAAAACACAACCTTTGGTTTATGTTTTTCAATAATTTGTTCAATGTCAAAAAACAATGTTCCTCTTGTGTCTGCAAACCCTTTTTGATAACCTGCAATTGAAAATGCCTGGCAAGGAAACCCTGCACACAAAACATCAAATTCGTTTGGGATATAATTTTTGTTAAGTTCTTTGGTGATATCACCAAAAGGTATCTCACCAAAGTTTGCTTTATAGGTTTTTTTAGCATCATTATTCCATTCACTTGAAAACACACACTTTCCTCCTATATTTTGCAAGGCAAGTCTAAAACCGCCAATTCCTGCAAATAGATCTATAAACTTAAATGAATATTTCTCAGGTGTTGGAAATGGAACATTTTCAACCTCAAACAAAAGTTGTTGCAAAGCATCTTCGGCAACAATTGAAGAGTTGTCTTCAATTTGCTTGTATTCAATAAAATGTTTGAAAGATGTAAGTGCATCTTTTTCATAATGTTTTTTTATTCCATTTTTGAAATTATGCAAATAGTGGGTCAAAACAGCTTCGTCTTCGACTTCATAGCCAAAATTAAGTTTGAAGTTTTTATCACTAAAATCTTCTATACTAATTGTTTGTTCAAGCCTCATTTTTTGATAATAAAATTTAGCACAATATACAAAATATTTTTCTGATTTTATGTTTCTGCTTCTCTTGCAATAATAAATATAATTTATTTCTGTTTATTTAAAAAATCTCTGACTTCAGCCATAAATTCGGGTAATTGACGTAAGGCAGCCAGCTCTCTCCATTTTTTTCGAGCATCGTCGGCAGGTGCACCAAAGTAAACTTTTCCATTACCTTCGGTACTTTTATCTAATGCTGAAGTAGCCAATATTACAGAGCCTTTTCCAATAACTAAATCTTTGTTTATAGCAACTTTTGCCCAAATTAAGCATTCGTCTTCAATAACCGTAACTCCAGCAATTGCACAATGAGCACCAATTAAGCAAAGTTTTCCGATACGGGTATCGTGACCAACATGAGCATGATTATCGAATTTTGTTCCTTTTCCAATTAAAGTATCGCCCGAAACGCCTCTGTCGACGGTACATAATGCACCAATTTCAACGTCATCTTCAATAACAACACGTCCACAGGAATTCATTTTATCCCATTTATCGGGTCTACGTTTAAAATAATAAGCATCAGCACCAATTACGCAATTGGAATGAATGATAACATTGTTTCCAAGCACACAATGATCGTAAATGCTGGCGTTTGAATGTATTACGCAATTGTCGCCAATTTTTACGTGATTTCCGACAAATGCACCCGGCTGAATAATCGTGTTTTTGCCAATAATAGCACTTGGACTAATTAAAGCACTTGCAGATTCAAATTTCCGGAAATACAGCACAATTTTATTGTAATCGCGAAATGGATCATCCGAAATAATGAGTACTTTGCCTTCGGGACACTCCACTTCTTTATTAATAATAATAATTGTTGCTTTTGAATTTAGTGCTTTGTCGTAATATTTTGGATGATCAACAAACGTAATATCACCTGATTCGACCATGTGAATTTCGTTAATACCTTTAACGGGGATGGTTTTATCACCCGAAACTAACACGTGTTTACCAATAATATCAACAATTTGCGTAACAGAATAAGTAATGTCAAATTTCATAAAAAAGTGGTTTCAAAAAAAAAGCCCTTTTAAAGGGCTGTGTGTTATTCTTTAACGCGTTCGGAATATTTGTTAGTGCGGGTATCAATTTTAATTTTTTCGCCTTCATTGATAAAAAGCGGAACCATTACTTCGGCACCTGTTTCAACGGTAGCACGTTTTGCTGCATTTGTAGCGGTGTCGCCTTTAACACCGGGTTCGGTATAAGTAACTACCAAGTCGACAAATGCAGGTAATTCACAAGTTAATGGAGTTTCGGTATCTACATGATATAAGATTTCAACAACTTGACCTTCTTTTAATAATCCGGGGTTGTTAATCATATCTTCTTCTATAATTAATTGTTCGTAGGTTTCGCAGTGCATAAAATTGTAAGAAGTATTTCCTTCTTTATATAGGAATTGATAAGGTCTTCTTTCAACGCGGGCAATATCTATCTTTACACCGGAAGTAAAAGTATTATCCAATACTTTACCGGTTTTTAGATTTTTAATTTTTGTACGAACGAATGCAGGTCCTTTACCGGGTTTAACATGTAAAAATTCGGTAATAATCCATAATTCATTATTAAAGTCAATGCATAATCCGTTTCTAAAATCTGCTGTTGTAGCCATAAAGTGATAATTTTATTTTAAATTTAGTGAGACAAAATTAAGGATAAAAATTAAATAACCCAAATTGTATGAGTAATAAATAAAAAAAATCTCCAATTGGAGATTTTTATATGGTTAAAACTCAAGAGAGTAGTTTTTTTATTACTTCGGAAATGGTTTTGTTGTCGGTTTTACCTTGAAGTTGTTTTGAGGCAATTCCCATAACTTTACCCATATCTTTAATGCCATTAGCATTTGTTTGTTGAATAATTTCTCCGACAATTTTTTCAATGTCGGTAATATTCATTTGAGGTGGTAAATATTGACTAATAATGGTTGATTGTAAAAACTCTTGTTCGTATAAATCGGAACGGTTTTGTTCTTTGTATATTTGAGCCGAGTCGTTACGTTGTTTTATTAATTTTTGAATAAGCTGAAGTTCTTCCTCATCGGATAAACTATCGTTTTGTGCTTTGCTTGAAGAAGCAATAGTGAAAGCTGTTTTAACTGCACGAAGTGCTTCGAGTTTTGTTTTATCGCGAGCCAACATGGCTGCTTTAATGTCGTTATTAATCAGTTCAGAGTATTTCATTTTTAGTCGACATTATCGTGTAAAAATGGATTTTGACGTTTTATTTCAACTTCATTATCTTGTTTAATATCCATCAAAAACTCTGGATTTTCGTTTTCGTAATTGGGGTTAGTGCTACTCATCAAGAAGTTTTTTCTGCGAAATGCAGGAACGCTTTCAATGGCATCTAGCCCCTCGTTGGTTTTAATTTGCGAATTTGTTCTTCTCATTTCTTGAAGTCTTTCAAGTTCACTCATAGTAGTTTGAGTGTTTTGAACAGAATCTTCTTTTGGGGATTCTTGGTTATGGCGATCGTATGAAGGGGTAGGTTTAATTTCAGTTATTTCAGATGGAGCAGCTGCGACATCGGTAATTGAAAAAGTGGGTTTTTCGCCTTCGTCAAAAAGGGTATGAATAGTAGGAGTGGTCGTTTTTTCTGGTAAAGATGGAGTTTCTTGAATAGTTTGAGCGGGTTGAGTGCTTACGGTGAAATTAGTTAATTCAGTTTTAGGAGATACTGCTGCTACTTTGATATTATTAGTAAGTGTGTGATGTTTAGGGGTGTTTAATTGGTTATTGTCTGATGAATCAAAACCAGTAGCAATAAGGGTAACCGAAATATTGTTTTCCAAGCTAAGGTCGGGACCATATCCCCAAATTACATTAACATCAGCACCAGCTTCGGCAATTACAAAATCGGATATTTCATTTAATTCGTCCATTGTAATTTCGTCTTCACCAAAAGAAATATAAAGTAGGATGTCTTTTGCTCCAGTTATGTTGTTATCATTTAATAGAGGAGAATTTAGAGCTGCTTCAACAGCACGCATAGCTCTGTTTTCGCCTTCGGCAATACCCGATCCCATAATAGCCACACCACTGCCTTTCATAACGGTTTTAACATCTTCGAGGTCGACATTTATACCACCAACGCACGTAATTAATTCGGCTATACTTTTTGCGGCAGTAGTTAAAATATCATCGGCTTTTCCAAACGCTTCTGTCATTTTAAGATTTCCGTACAATTCACGCAATTTGTCGTTGCAAATAATTAAAAGAGCATCAACATTATCTTTAAGTTCTTTAATGCCGTCCTCGGCATACATACGGCGTTTACGACCCTCGAAGCCAAAAGGTATCGTAACAATTCCAACGGTAAGAATTCCCATTTCTTTGGCAATTTGAGCAATAACAGGTGCAGCACCTGTTCCTGTACCACCGCCCATACCAGCGGTAATAAAAACCATTTCGGTATTGTTTTCAATGGCTTTGCGGAGTTTATCAATATTTTCGAGTGCCGAATCGCGACCAACCGAAGGAATTGAACCAGCTCCAAGCCCTTTTAATCCAATTTGAATTTTATTTGGCACGGGATTAATATCTAACGATTGAGCATCAGTATTACAAACGATAAAATCTACCCCTTTAATTCCTTGTTCGTACATGTGTTTTACGGCATTGCAACCGCCCCCTCCAACACCAATTACTTTTATTATAGAAGATTGATTTTTAGGTAGTTCAAAGTTTAAAATCGCATCGTTTTGGCTAAATTCTTGGCTCATATCATCAAACATATTATGTGGCATACTACAATTTTTTTATAAAATTATAAATAATCTATGGATTAACACGTATTTAGATGTTGTTTTTTATTAACAAAATACTGTTAGTATTGATTTTTATTGAATTCCTTCGTCTCCCGAGAAAAGTTTTTTAAACATATCGGCTATTTTACTTCCATTAAAGTCCGATGGAATTTTTGGAGTTTTTGGAGCTTTTTGTTTCTTATCCTTCTTGGAGTTTTTAGGGTCTTTGGGTTCATCTTCATTGTCAGATGAGCTATATTTGTCCTTGAACCCTTCTAAAACCAATCCAATTCCAGTTGAGTATATCGGGGTTAATAGATCGGGTGAAATTTTATCGGATAAATGTTCGCTTGGAACTCCAATACGAACATCCATACCGGTAATAAATTCGGTAAGTTCTTTAATGTGTCGCATTTGAGAACCTCCACCTGTTAACACTATTCCAGCAATTAGTTTTCGTTCGAGCCCGCTGTTTTTTATTTCGTAATAAACTTGCTCAATAATTTCTTCCACACGTGCTTGAATAATTCCGGCTAAACTTCGTAACGAAATTTCTTTTGGCGAACGTCCTTTTAAACCAGGAATTGCCACAATTTCATCATCGCGGTTTTGTTCGCTTAAGCAGGAACCATAACGGACTTTAAGAGCCTCGGCTTGGCTACGAATGATTGAACATCCTTCTTTGATATCTTCGGTAACTACATTTCCACCAAGAGGAATAACTGCGGTATGACGAACAATTTTATCGTGGAAAATTGCAATATCGCTGGTTCCACCACCAATATCTACTAATGCAACTCCTGCTTCTTTTTCCTCATCGCTTAACACACAACTTGCCGATGCCAATGGTTCAAGTAAAATTTGATCAACTTCGCAATTTACTTTTTGAACACAACGCATAATGTTTTGAATTGCACCAACATTGCCCGTTATAATGTGAAAGTTTGCGCCTAATTCAACGCCTGTCATTCCTATGGGGTTTGTTGTAATATTATCGCGATCAACAACAAACTCTTGTGGAATTACATTGATAATTTGTTCACCAGGTTTTACTACTAGTTTGTGCATATTGGCAATAAGCTGGTTAACATCTTCCTGCGAAATTTCATTTTCGGTATTCGTTCTTAAAATGGTACCTCGATGTTGCAAACTTTTTATGTGTTGCCCGGCAATTCCAACTACTACTGAGCCTATTTCAACTCCCGATTTTATCTCCGCTTCGCGAATAGCTGTTTGAATTGACATAACCGCTTCGCCAATGTTGGATATTTGTCCGCGAGCTACTCCGGTCGACTCGGTTTTTCCTGAACCAATAATTTCTAATTTTCCATTTCGGTCTTTACGACCAACTAAGACGGCAATCTTTGTTGTGCCAATGTCTAATCCTACAATTATTTCGTTGTTTTCCATATTATTATTGTTTTCTTGTACAAACCACTTGATTTTTAAATTTTAAATTAATTATACTGTATTTATCCCAGCCAACCTTTTGAAAACCCTGACTATACATAACTTCCAAGTTTTCAAATTTTGACTCTAAATTGTCAATATCGCCCAATATTATTAAATGGTCGCCAACCCTCGGAATTAATTCAATTTCATTGTTTTCGTTTATATAAATTTGATCAATTAATGCTTTTAAAAAAGTATTTTCGTTTAATACCATGGCGGTTTTCCATATTTTGTAAAGAACATAATTATCCATGGTGTTATCGTTCGAGATATAGTCTTTTAGGGTAACTAATGAACTATATCGTTGTTTAATTTCTCCTGATGCAACCACCACTCTTTCATTGCCAAATTTTGAAATGGGCATTAGTTTTTTGTCGTATGTAATGTAATACGATTCACCTTTTTTGGGAAAAACTCGAACTAAAGGTTTTTTTTGTTTAACTTGAATGTTAATATTTCCGTTTAAATCAAGCGAAACTTCTGCATTTTCAACAAATGGATTCGATTTAATATTCGATTCGATGAGTTCGATGTTTATTTCTGACGATTTTGTGTTTTTGATTTCTGGGTATAATTTATCTACAATTGATAAGATATCGGTATCGGTGATAAATGGGCTTGCGTTTTCGTAATTAATATGAACAAAAGCTCCTTTACATAGCTGTTTGCTGTGAATTATTATGGTTAATATAACTCCAATAATAATTATAGTGGAAATAATTGATAGTATTATAATTTTCTTTTTCATGACTTATATTTCATTTCCAAATAACTTTTCACATCTTTTACCATTATGTCGATGCTCCCAGCTCCCATCATAACAATAATATCCTGAGTTGAATTATGAAGTTCTTGGATTAGTTTTGAATTTTCTATGCAAACCTTTGATTTCATCGGCACTTTGTTTAATAGCCACGAAGATGTGATTCCTTCAATTGGCAATTCCCTTGCTGGATAAATATCGAGCAAAATTAGGTTGTCGGCAATGGCTAAACTTTTTGCAAAATCATCGGCAAAATCGCGTGTTCGGCTAAATAAGTGAGGTTGAAAAACAGCCGTAATTTTATGATTAGGATATAAGGTTTTAATAGAATTTAAGCAGGTAGAAATTTCGGTAGGGTGGTGAGCATAATCGTCTATTAACAAAATGTTTTTATTTTGAAAAATAGTTTCAAATCTACGATGAACACCTTTAAAGGAGTTTAATGCATTTCCTAATTTAAAAGCATCTACTTCGGTTGAAACTAATATCGAAGCACAGGCAGCTATTGCATTTTCCAAATTATGTAAACCTGGAACGCCATAATGTAAGTTTTTATAAAGTTTATTTTTGAACCTTAAATCAAATTGATAATATCCATCTACGATATGAATATTTTCGGCGAAAATATCTGCAGAATTATCAGAAACAGAATAACTTAAAAATGTTACTCCATCAATTTTTTGAATTTCTACTTTTTTATTGTAAATTAAATATCCTCCCTTTTTTATTTGTTTAAAAAAGGTATCAAACGATTTTTTTAACTCAATAGCTGAACCGTAAATGTCTAAATGGTCTGCTTCGATAGATGTAACGATGGCAATATTGGGGTGAAGGGTTAAAAATGAGCGATCAAATTCATCAGCTTCAACTATAAAAGTTTCTGCTTGGTTATTAAACACATAATTTGAATTAAAATTTAAAGATATTCCGCCAATAAATGCGTTAATTTTAAGTCCCATTTCATTAAATAAATGAGCACAAGCCGAGGTGGTTGTTGTTTTTCCGTGTGTTCCTGAAATAGCAATCGTTTTATAATCATTTGTAATATAACCCAGAATCTCGGATCGTTTAAGCATTTTTATTTTGTTTTTGATAAAAAAGTTAAACTCGTTATGCGATTTTGGAATGGCAGGTGTATAAATTACTAAATCAATATTTTTCGGAATCAGTTTTACATCGTCTGTAAAATGGATTTTTATTCCTAAACTAATTAGTTCATCGGTTATTATCGAAGACGTAAGGTCATATCCTGAAACACTTGCCCCTTTGCCCAAAAAATATTTAGCAAGGGCACTCATTCCAATGCCACCAATCCCTAGTAGATAAACCGATTTCACTTGTTCAAAAACCATCTATTATTTTTCTTTTTTAAGTGAATAAATTTCATTTACAATATTTTCGAGTGCATTAGGATAGCCAAATTGACGAATGTTTTTAGATAATTCTGACATTTTTTGATTGTCGTTTATCGTTTCAATAATTGTATCACCAAGATTTTTTATTGCATCGCTATCAGATATTAAAATAGCGGCATTTTTATTAGATAAAACCATTGCATTTTTTGTTTGATGGTCGCCCGAAACATTTGGAGAGGGTATTAAAATACAAGGTTTTCCTAAACATGAAAGCTCGGAAATAGAAATTGCACCAGCTCGTGAAATTATAAGGTCGGCTATGCTATACAAATAATCCATTCTGTCAACAAATGGCATAATTTTAATAGTACCATTTAACAAGCTCTGGTCTGCTTCAAAAAAGTGTGTATAGTATTTTTCGCCGGTTTGCCAAATTAATTGTAGATGCTCTTCTTTAATTTTCATTAAAGAAGCCTCAATACTCACATTCATGGTTTTTGAGCCCAAACTACCACCAATAATTGCAATAGTTTTTTTATTTGGGTCGAGTTTAAAAAACTCGTATGCTTCGCTCATCTTATTGTTAATTAAAGAGATATCGCTACGGATAGGATTTCCAGTAATTACAATTTTTTTAGGAGGAAAATACTTGTCAACTTCTTGATAAGCAGCGCAAATTTTATCCACTTTTGGTGCTAACATTCGGTTGGTTACACCAGGGAAAGAATTTTGTTCTTGAATAAGTGTAGGAATTTTTTGAAGCACAGCCATTTTTAATGTTGGTCCGCTAGCAAAACCACCAACTCCAATCACAACATCGGGTTTAAATCGTTTAACAATCCAATACGCATGAATTAAACTTCCAATTAAGCGGAACGGAAATATCATGTTTTTTAGAATGTTTGTTAAGCTTAGTTGACGTTGAAATCCGCTAATATTTAATCCAATAATTTTGTAACCTGCTTTTGGGATACGTGTCATTTCCATTCGTCCTTTAGCACCTACAAAAAGTATTTCGGCATCTTCTTCTCTGTTTTTAATTGCATTTGCAATTGCTATAGCAGGGAAAATATGCCCTCCTGTGCCACCACCACTAATCAGATATCGGCTCATCTTCTATTTTTTGGTTTTTATTTGAAATAACATTTTTTGCTTTTGCTGGTTCTTTTATTGCTTCGGTATCTTCGTTTTCAACCTCTTTACTAATACTTAATAAAATTCCAAACGAGATACTTGTAAACCATAACGAAGTTCCTCCCATACTTACTAATGGCAGAGGTTGACCAGTTACTGGAATTAAATTTACAGCTACTGCCATGTTCACCATCGCTTGCAATACAATTATAAAACTTAATCCAACCGACAGAAAAGCCCCAAATGAACCTGGGCTTTTTACCGCAATATTTACTCCTCTGAACAATAAAATCATATACATAAGTACTATTAATAGCCCTCCCAAAATTCCGTATTCTTCAACAATAATTGCAAAAATAAAATCGGAATAGGGGTGAGGTAAAAAATTTCGTTGGGTGCTATTACCTGGACCTTTTCCAAGTGGATAACCGCTTGCAATGGCTATTTTTGCTTGTTCAGCTTGGAAGTTTGAACTTGTTTCTTCACCTTGTTCGTTGGTTTTTTCAACACCTCGGAAAGTATCTATACGTTTTTTCCATGTACCAACCCTTCCCTGATTAGGACTATTCATTACAACAACAACGAAGATTATAAACATAACTACAACCGCACCAACCACTTTCATTAAATCTATAAATTTGGCTCTACCCACAAACATCATTACCATACACGTTAAAAATAGCAAGGCTGCGGTTGAAAAATTTGCAGGTAAAATAAGCCCGCAAACAGGTATTATCCAGTAAAATGCGCGAATAAATCCAGTTTTAAACTCCTTAATGGTGTCCTGATTTTTGGTTAAATAGTAAGCTAGAAAAATCACGGTTGCGAGTTTTGCAAAATCGGAGGTTTGAAACGTTAAATTTATTATGGGAATAACCATCCACCTGCTTGCTTCGTTAATTTCGGAACCCGAAAAGAGTGTGAAAACTAGCATTGGTAAAGTAATTATGATGAGTAGTTTAGCAAATTTTGCATAAAAAGTATATTTTAATAAATGACAAACATACATGAACCCTAATCCAAATATCATGATAGCAAAGTGTCTAACTAAGTAATATTCAGTATTTCCTGCTTGCTTTCGATAAGCTAAAGCACCCGTTGAACTATAAACAGCCAACATGGAAATAATCGAGAGAATTAGAACAACCCCCCAAATTACTTTATCGCCTTTAATTTTTGAAAAAAATTGGTTCATTTTTATTATTTTATAATTCGGCTACTTCTTTTTTAAATGCTAAACCTCTATCTTCAAAATTTTCGAATAAATCGAAACTAGCGCAAGCAGGCGATAATAAAACAACATCGCCTTTTAATGCTGAATAATATGCTTTAGTAACCGCTTCATTCATCGATTCGGTTTCAAAAATTTCGGGTACAACTCCCTTAAATGCTCGAACAAGAGGTGCGTTATTTTTTCCTAAACAAATTAAAAGTTTTACTTTCTGGCGAGCTAGCTCAGTAAGCGAGCTGTAATCGTTTCCTTTATCAATTCCACCAGCAATCCAAATAACCGGTTTATTCATCGATTCTAAACCATACCAGGTTGAATTAACGTTTGTAGCTTTTGAGTCATTAATAAAGTCAACTCCTCTAACAGTAGTTACATACTCTAAGCGATGTTCTACACCTTCAAAATCGGTCAAGCTCTCTCTAATTTTTTCCTTTCTTACATCAACTAATTTTGCCCCAATAGACGCAGCCATTGAATTTTGCAAAAAATGCTTGCCCTGAAGTGCTAGTTTTTCGATACTCATTGTACTTATTTTTTTATTAATTTGTATTACTAATTCATTGTTTTCAATCCATGCTCCATTACCCTCAAACTTTGTAAGTTGAGAATAAGGCACGCATTGACTTATAATATTTTGTTTTTCAATTGCTTGTCGAAGAATTGGGTCATCGTAATAATAGATTAACCAGTCGTTTTGACTTTGATTTTGAAGTATTCGCAACTTTGAATCAATATAATTATCCATCGATTTATATCTATCAAGATGGTCGGGAGTGATGTTTGTAATTATTGCAATATCCGCTTTAAATTGGTACATGTTATCGAGTTGAAAACTACTAATTTCCAACACATTAAAATCGTAATTTTGACGTAGCAATCCATTGGCGAAACTAATTCCAATATTGCCACCCATAAATACATTTTCATACTCTTTTTTTAGCATGTGAGCCAAGAGCATAGTTGTAGTAGTTTTTCCGTTGCTACCGGTGATGCAAATATTTTTGCCCGTTGCATATCTTCCTGCAAATTCAATTTCGGAAATTACTGGTATATTTTTGTTCAAACATTTTGAAATAATATCTGCAGAGTCAGGTATTCCTGGACTTTTAATTATTTCGTTTGAACTTAATATTCTTTCGTAGTTATGGTTTTTTTCTTCGAAAGCAATCTCATTATGTAAAAGAACGTCTTTGTATTTTTGTTTAATTAATCCTTTGTCCGAAACCCAAACTTCAAACCCCTCTTTTTTTGCCAATAATGCTGCTCCAATTCCACTTTCGCCCGCTCCAATAACAGCAATTTTTTTGAGCATTTTATCGTAATTTTAAGGTTACAACCGTTAGAATTGCTAATAAAATTCCAACTATCATAAATCGCATTACGATTTTAGCTTCGTGATACCCCTTTTTTTGATAGTGATGATGAAGGGGCGACATTAAAAAAATTCGCCTACCCTCGCCAAACTTTATCCGAGTATATTTAAACCAGCTTACCTGAATCATTACCGATAATGTTTGAGCGAAAAACACACCACACAAAATGGGTATTAAAAGCTCTTTTCGGATAATAATTGCAAATACAGCGATAATTCCTCCAATTGTTAAACTGCCGGTATCGCCCATAAAAACTTGAGCCGGAAATGTATTATACCATAAAAATCCGATACATGCCCCGATAAATGCACTAATAAAAATGGCAAGTTCGCCCGTAAATGGGATATACATAATGTTTAAGTAATTTGCAAAAACAATGTTGCCCGAAACATAAGCTAAAATGCCAAGTGTTGCTCCTATTATGGCTGAAGTTCCGGTAGCCAATCCATCAATCCCATCGGTTAAATTGGCACCATTTGATACCGCAGTAATTATAAAAATTACAATAGGAATAAAGATTAAAAATCCCCATTTTTCATATCCTTCACCTAAAAATTTTAAGGGGTCGGAATAATTTAACTCGTTATTTTTTACAAAAGGAATCGTGGTTTTTGTCGATTTTACTGATTTTGGAGAGTAAATAGCAGGGGAGGTTTTATAACTTTCAACCTTAAACATGTTTTCGGCTTGGATGTATTTTTGGTTATTTACTTTCTCTTTAATAACCACGTCTGGATGAAAAAACATTACCGCTCCCACTATAGCTCCTAAAGTTATTTGTCCAATTATTTTAAATTTGCCCGACAAACCTTTTTTATCCTTTTTGAAAACTTTAATATAATCATCAATAAAGCCTAAAACGCCAAGCCATATTGTAGTAAAAATCATGAGCTGAATGTAGATGTTATTCAGTTTTGCAAAAAGCAGAACAGGGATTAAAATTGCAGCAATAATTATCAGCCCTCCCATGGTTGGAGTGCCTTTTTTTTGCATTTGACCATCTAAACCTAAATCACGAATTGATTCTCCTACTTGTTTTTTTCGAAGATATCCGATAATGCTTTTGCCAATTATTATGGTAATAATTAATGATGTAATTATGGCTGCGGCTGCTCGAAACGATATGTATTGAAAAACACCGGTTCCGGGAATATGTAGCGTTTTGTCCATCCATTCAAATACGTAATACAGCATAATATTTTTTTAATTAGTTAATGATTTTAATAATTCTTCTTTATCGTCAAAATGAGTTTTCACTCCCTTTATTTCTTGGTATTTTTCATGTCCTTTGCCTGCCACTAAAACAATATCACCTTTATTAGCAATTAAACAGGCCGTTTTTATAGCTTCGTGTCGATTTTCAATAACCAAAACTTTTTTGTTTGAGTAAGTTGGAATACCTTTTTGCATTTGTTCAAGAATAATATTTGGGTCTTCAAATCGAGGATTGTCGGAAGTTAAAATAGTAATTTCGCTCATTTCATAAGCAATTGAAGCCATTATGGGGCGTTTTTCAGCATCTCGGTTTCCTCCACAACCAATAACAGTAATTACTTTTTCGGCACCCGAACGAATGTCGTGAATTGTATTTAAAACGTTTTTCAGTGCGTCAGGGGTGTGGGCATAATCAACTATAGCTGCAATTTCACGAGGATTTGCAATATATTCAAATCGTCCCTCTGCGGGCATTAGCCCACTCATTTTTTCTAAAATTTCCAGCGTTTCATATCCTAGCAAACGAGCGGTTGAATATACAGCCATAATGTTATAAGCATTAAATTCGCCAACTAACGAAAACCAGACATCTTGGTCGTCAATTAATAAATGTAATCCGTCGAATGAATTTTCTAAAATTTTGCAATTAAAATCGGCTAATGATTCTACACTGTACGTGTGTTTTAATGCTTTTGTATTTTGAAGCATCACTAACCCATTTCTGTCATCGATGTTTGTTATCGCAAAGGCACTAGAATTTAATTCATCAAAAAAAGTTTTTTTCGCTTTTAGGTATGCGTCAAATGTTTTATGATAATCGAGGTGATCGTGGGTTAAATTGCTAAAAACACCTCCTTTAAAAGTTAATCCGGAAATCCGATTTTGTACAACTGCATGTGAACTAACTTCCATAAAACAATATTCACAACCTTCACTAACCATATCGGCAAGTAATTTATTTAATGTTATAGCGTCGGGTGTGGTGTGTGTGGAAGGAATGGTTAAATCGTTAATTTTATTTTCAACGGTTGAAAGCATACCACACGATATATTCATTTGACGAAATAGTTTGTGTAGTAGCGTTACCGTAGTGGTTTTGCCATTTGTGCCTGTAACCCCAATTAAATGAAGTTGTTCGGAAGGATTTGCATAATAAGCACTAGCGATTTTGCCTAATGCTTCGGCTGAGTTTTGTACTTGAATGTAAGTAATGCTACTTTTTATTTCGGTTGGTAACGTTTCGCAAACTACTGCTATAGCTCCTTTTGCAATACATTCATTAATGAAGTCATGACCATTAGAGGTTGTTCCCTGTTGAGCAACATATAAGCAATTTTCGCCCGCCTTACGTGAATCAAAGCAAATAAAGTCAATAGGAATATTAATATTTCCTTTTACTGACAGGATTGTTATGTTATGAATTAGCTCATTGAGTATCATGGATATTATTTTGTTTTTTTAGTGTTTTTTTTTGGTTTCTGTTTTACATCGTTTTTTATTACTTTCTTGGGTTCAGTTACTTTTGGTTTGTTTTTGTTTAAAATTGATTCAATTGAGTCTTGAAGGGCAACTTTTAGCAATGAGTCATTTTGATTATAATTGGTATAAACAGGAATAGTTGGAGCATTTAAAACTAAATGAACCACTTCACCTTTTTTCAATTTTGTTCCTGCATTTATTGATTGAGAAATAACTACTCCTTTCCCTTCAATTGTTGTTAAGAAACCTTGTTTTTCAATTAAAAAAACAGCATCTTTAACGCCCATTCCTTTTACATTTGGAACCACACCATTTTCAAATTGTTGAGGTTTAAGTCGTACAAAATTTCCCGAGGTAGTATTTGCACTAACCCACTCGGATTGACGATTATCGGTTAATGTTTTATATCTCATAAAGGAGTAAATAGTCGAAATATCGGCTTGATAGCTAGTGCTAGTTAAGGGGATATTTTTGATTCGAATAGAATCGGGTTGGTATTGAGGGATGTCAATTTCGGTTGCATAAACTTTATTTGCAATTTCTCTAAAAACAGGAGCGGCAACTTCGGCTCCGTAAAATCCTTTTCGGCGGGGATTATTTATAACAACGATACACGAAAATTTTGGATTATCAGCAGGGAAATAGCCAACAAAAGAGGCTTTATATTCAACATTTCGAGCTTGGTCTTTTTTGTTTCCATAACCTCCCTTTTTAGCAATTTGTGCGGTTCCCGTTTTACCAGCAATTTTAAAAACTTGATTGGATAGTTTTTTTGCAGTTCCATGTTCAACAACACCTTCCATACATGATTTTACTTTATCGATGGTTTTTTGAGAGCAAATTTGCTTATTGATTATTATCGGTTCGTTGGTTTTAATAATTTGTCCTGAATGTCGAATTTCTTTTACAAATTGTGGTTTTACTAAGGTACCATTATTAGCAACCGCATTATAAAACGATAATAATTGAAGAGGAGTTAAATGCATTTCGTAGCCAATCGACATCCATGGTAGTGTAGTTGCCGACCATGTTTTATCTTTATAATCTTTAATTAGGGGCTCTCCTTCACCACTAATTTCGACACCTAATTTATTCCCCAACCCGAATTTTTTTAGTAGGTTAACAAACGATTGAGGTCTATCGCCGAAAACTTTGGAAACAATAGATGCAAATGCAACATTTGACGAAACTTCAAACGCACGTTTTAAGCTGATATTTCCATATCCCTCTTCGTGCGAATCTTTCATTTCGAATTTTCCAAAAGACCTTTTTCCGGTAGGAACAATTTCATTGGTATCAACACGACCATCTTCTAAAAGGGCTATTAATGAAGCTAATTTAAAGGTTGAACCTGGCTCCGAACTTTCCCATATTGCAAAATTTATATCTTCACCGTAACTGCCATCACTTCGCCGCTTTAAATTTGCAATGGCGCGAATAAACCCCGTTTGAACTTCCATTAATATCACACAGCCATGATCGGCACTAGTAGAATCGAGTTGTTTCATTAAAGCATGCTCGGCAACATCTTGCAACGATATATTAATAGATGTATAAATATCATTGCCATTTTGAGGCTCAATTTGGTCTTCATCGGTTAAAGGCATCCAAATACCACCTCTAACTTTTTGTTCAACCCTGCGTCCATCAATTCCTTTTAAATACTGAGTATAGGCACCTTCTAAACCAACAAATAAGCCGGTGTCGCGACCATTTTTACCTTTTACAATTTGCTCGTATCCAATGGTTCGATAAGCTAAAATTTTATAGGGCATTTTTCGAACATTTTTTTGTTCAAAAATTAATCCTCCTTTGTTTTTACCAAGTCGGAAAATTGGAAACTGCTTAATTTTCTTTAAATCGGTATACGAAACTTGGTCCTTGTCACTTCGAACATTCGATCTTTTTATAGGTAAGTATCTTGTTTTTTTTGATTTTGCTTGTTTAAATATCGTTTTATATTCCGATGCTGTTTTATCTTTAAAATGATTTGCTAAACAAATAGATAAGGAGTCGATGCCTTTTAAAAATGTTGAATCCGGACAAACACTTGAATCCCAAAATAAATCAAAAACAGGAGCAGAGGTGGCTAACAAACTACCGTCTTCCGAATAAATGTTTCCCCTTGAAGCCTCAATAGTTCTAATTCTTACATTTCGCTCATTGTCAGTTTTACGATAAGTTTCACCTTCTGAAATTTGAATATGAAGCATTTTCCATAATATGAGGATTGCTACCACCAAAATACTGATGTAAACAATTGATGCTCTTAAAGTTATTTCGCTTCGATTATCTGTCATTTTTTGTTGAATCCTTTTGTAACATTAATTTTATAGGAGGAGTGTTGTTTTCCACAACCCCAATTTCTAAAAGTTTTAGTTGAATACTCGATTCTTTTAAGCTATCCATCATGTCTGATTTTGATGAAATATACTCTTGTCTAAATTCAATCAAATCGCGCTTCGATTTTTCGAGCTTTATCATGTTTTTTTCAGCCAAATAATTGTTGAAAATATATAGAATAGCAAATAAAAAGAGCATAATGATGTATGGAAAAGAGTTTAAAAATTCTTTTCTGGAAAAGAAACTACCCCCAAAAATTGAGCGAAAACTTGAGCCAATTTTTTTAATATTTACATCGGCTTGTGTTTTCATTTTCGGACGCGACTTCTCTTTCTTCGTTGGTTCTTCCGAAGCCTCAACAGTTGATTCGTCAATAATTTCATCAGGGTCTTTATACCTGTTTTTCATCTTTATTTTTTTTCAGCTATTCTTAATTTTGCACTTCTCGACCGGTTGTTTTCTTGTATTTCTTCATCACTCGGAATAATTGGTTTTCGAGTGATGGAATTTAAAGGTGTAAGCACGTTGCCGTACATGTCTTTATTCAAAACTCCTTCAAAATTGCCAGTTTTAAAATAGTTTTTTATGATTCTGTCTTCTAAAGAATGATAAGATATTACTACCAGCCGACCACCCGGTTTTAATAATTTTTCAGCTTGTTGTAACATCGATTTTAATGATTCAATTTCTTCGTTAACTTCTATTCGTAATGCTTGGAAAACTCTCGCGTAAAAACTGTTTTCCTTTCCTTTTTGAGTAAAAAACTTCAATACAATAAGCAGCTCTTCAATTGTTTCAATTGGTTTTATTGAACGGTTTTGACAAATTACCCTTGCCATTTTTCTCGATTCTCTAAATTCGCCATATTGATATAAAATATCGGCTATTTGCTCTTCGGTATATGTGTTAATTATTATTGATGCAGTTTTTGGTTTACGTTTATCCATTCGTAAATCCAGTGGACCATTAAAACGTATTGAAAAACCTCGCTCAGGCACATCAAATTGATGTGAGGATACGCCTAAATCGGCAAGTATACCGTCTACTTCCGAAATATTATTAAAATTTAAGAAATTTGATAAAAATTTAAAATTGTTTGGAACAAAAATAAATCGTTCATCGTCAATTTTATTTGTAAACGAATCTGGGTCTTGATCAAAACCAATTAGTTTTCCCGCTGTAAGGCTCTTGAAAATTTCGCGAGAATGCCCACCACCACCAAAAGTAACATCAACATAAGTCCCTTGGGGATTTATGTTTAGTCCTTCGATTGCCTGTTTTAATAATACAGGTTTATGATACGCTATTTTGTTCTGCTCCATAATCTTTCCGAACCATTACTTCTTCAGCCAGATTTGCAAAATCTTGAGGTTCGTCTGTAAGCAGATTTTCATACGTGGATTTATTCCAAACTTCAATTCGATTGGCATAAGCAAAAAGAACTAAATCTTGCGCTATACCCGCATAAACTAACAAGTTTTTTGGTATTAGTAACCGATTGTTTGAATCAAGTTCTAATTGAGTGGCTCCCCGCATAAAATACCGAAAGAAATCCCTGTTCTTTTTACTGAACAAATTTAATTTATTGAGCTCCTGACTGATGGATTCCCATTCTGTCTTGGGATATACCACCAGACATTTTTCGAATCCGCGATTGATTACAAAAGTACTTTGTGTTTCTGACGGTATCTGCTTTTTTAGTGCAGATGGCATCATAACACGTCCTTTCGCGTCAATCTTACAGTCGTATTCACCCATCAAATTAATCATCGGTTTCCCTCTTTTTTACAATTCTGGCAATTTTAGATACAAAAATATCCACTTTTTACCACTTTTTACCACTTGTTAATAACTTTTTTTAATATTTTATTGTAAAAAGGTTGCATTACTACGAATAAATGTTTAAAAGAATTTGGTAATCAGGCTGATACGAAATCTAAATTGTTAATAACTTTTTGATATTATTTTTGAGATGTTTTACTTGTAATGGATTAATTAATCTTTTTTGATGTTGATTACTATCAATTAATTGAAGGGAGAACACAAATAGAATCATCAACTCAAAAGTTTTATTAAATTTGTAGTAGATTAAATTAGCCTAGATGAAAGTACAAGGAAAGCATTACAAAACCATTGAAATGGAAAATGGGATTGTGAAAATGATTGATCAAAATATTTTGCCTTTTGAATTCAAAATAGTTCATAGTTTAACTTATCTTGAAACCTGTACTCATATACGCCAGATGACTGTTCGAGGTGCTGGAGCTATTGGAGTTGCGGCAGCTTATGCAATGGCTCAAGCATGTAATCAGGCAAAAGAAAGCAATTATTTGGATTACATTAATAGGGCAAAACACGAAATTGAGTCCACTCGTCCTACTGCGCGAAATTTATTTTATGCGGTTGAAAGGGTTTATAATGCGGGTTTAATTTCATCGCAAAATGCTTCGGTTGAAGCTTATGCAGTAGCTGATGAAGATGAAAATTCGTCAAAAGAAATTGGTATTTGGGGAAACGATTTGATATCACAAAAAGCATCTATTTCTACTCATTGTAATGCGGGTTGGTTAGCATTTGTTGATTATGGTTCGGCATTATCCCCAATATACAAAGCACATGATGAAGGAAAAGATATTCATGTATGGGTAGATGAAACTCGTCCACGAAATCAAGGATCGCGATTAACCGCATGGGAACTTTCAAACGAAAATATTTCGCACACAATTATCCCTGATAATGCAACCGCATTTTTAATGCAACAAGGTAAGATTGATATGGTGATTGTTGGAGCCGATAGAATTGCGGCAAATGGCGATACCGCAAATAAAATTGGCACCCTCGAAAAAGCTATTTCAGCAGCATATTATAAAATTCCTTTTTATGTTGCAGCCCCTTCTTCAACGTTTGATATTAATTGCAAAACAGGAGTCGATATTCCCATCGAATATCGAAATTCAGAGGAAGTATTGTGGACAATTGGTCGTTCAACGTCCGGAAAAATAACACAGGTTTTAACGTCAAATCCTTTATCCGAAGCAATTAATCCGGCTTTTGATATTACCCCATACGACCTAATTACAGGATTTATTACTGAAAAAGGTATAATTTTACCAAATAGAGCAAGTATCGGAAAATTAATACTTAATAAATGAGTGAAGAGTACGTTGGAATAAAATTTAAGGTTGAATTTTTAGATAAACGATCTCTCGTTTTATCCGATAGGCTAGCAGAATTAATACATTATTGTAAATTATTTGATGAGTTTAATCTAGCTCCACCATATCAAGGTGGTTCGGCTGGAAATCTCAGTTTTAGAGTGCAAGAGGGTAAAAATGAATTTATCATTACAGGAACTAAAATTGGATTAAAAAATAATTTAACATCTGATAAATTTGTATTGGTGAAAAATGTTGATGTGAGCAAAAAAAATGTCAGTGTAATAGGTTTAATTGAGCCATCGTCAGAGAGTATTTTACATTGGCAAATTTATAAAACCAGACCTGAAATAAATTCAATATTTCATGGACACTCAGAATTGTTTTTATCGGTTTCAAAAAAAATAAAATGGATTGAAACAAAAAACGCTGTACCATATGGGTCGCTTGATTTAGTAAAGGAAGTAATAAACGTATTAGGGGATAATAAATTCGTAATAATTAAAAACCATGGTTTTTTAAGCTTAGGTAAAACTATTTCCGAAGCTTGGAATATTACATTTAATAAATTACAAGAAGCAAAAAAGCTATAACGAAACTTACTTACAAATTAATGTAAGAAGTAATTTATTTGTCAGTTTTTTGTAACTTTGCAAAAAAATAAGAACATAAATAATTTAAAAATGACAGATTATAAAGTTGCTGATATTAAGTTAGCAGAATGGGGACGAAAAGAAATTGAAATCGCCGAAAAAGAGATGCCAGGTTTGGTTTCGTTACGCGAAAAATTTGGGAAACAACAACCTCTAAAAGGAACTCGCATTACAGGTTCCTTGCACATGACCATTCAAACTGCGGTATTAATTGAAACATTAGTTTCATTAGGAGCGGATGTGCGTTGGGCAAGTTGCAATATATATTCTACTCAAGATCACGCTGCTGCTGCAATTGCTGCTGCAGGAATTCCAGTTTTTGCATGGAAAGGTGAAACATTAGAAGAATATTGGTGGTGTACTTCACAAGCATTAGCTTTCCCTGGTGGACAAGGACCAACCACCATAGTGGATGATGGTGGCGATGCTACTATGATGATTCATGTGGGATATAAAGCAGAAAAAGATTCTAAAGTATTAGACGTTACTCCTTCATCACGCGAAGAAGCCATAGTTTTAAATACCCTAAAACAAATTTTAGCAGAAGACCCAAAACGTTGGCATCGTACAGTGGAGAAACTCAGAGGTGTTTCAGAAGAAACTACAACCGGAGTTCACCGTTTATATCAAATGAAACAACGTGGAGAATTATTGGTGCCCGCTATAAACGTTAACGACTCCGTTACAAAATCTAAATTTGATAATTTATATGGTTGTCGCGAATCATTAGCCGATGGTATTAAACGTGCAACCGATGTTATGATTGCTGGAAAAGTGGTTGTGGTTTTAGGTTATGGGGATGTTGGTAAAGGATGTGCTCACTCTATGAGGTCATATGGAGCACGTGTGATAGTAACCGAAATTGACCCAATTTGTGCATTGCAAGCCGCAATGGAAGGCTTTGAAGTTACAACTGTCGAAAAAGCTTTACCTGAAGGAAATATTTATGTAACTACAACTGGAAACCGTGATGTAATTACAATAGACCATATGACAAAAATGAAAGACCAAGCTATTGTATGTAATATAGGTCACTTTGATAATGAAATTCAAGTGGATTTATTAGACACATATCCTGGTATTGTAAAACGTAATATTAAACCTCAAGTGGATGAATATTTCTTCCCTCAAGGACATTCAATATTCTTATTAGCCGAAGGTCGATTAGTAAACTTAGGTTGTGCAACTGGACACCCTTCGTTTGTTATGAGTAATTCGTTTACAAATCAAACGTTAGCACAAATTGACTTATATGCTAACGATTATCCTGTGGATGTTTATCGTTTACCTAAAAAATTAGACGAAGAAGTTGCTCGTTTACATTTAGAAAAAATTGGTGTTATTCTTACCACATTATCAAAAGAACAAGCGGATTATATCGGCGTTCCTATGGATGGTCCATATAAACCAGATCATTATAGATATTAGAAATTGGTTAATTAAACCCAAAATATTCAATAGGAGATTTGAAAAAATCGAACTACTTGTCTTTTGGGTTTAATTTTTTTTACACAACCGAACTTGGATAATTCATAAATTTGGATAAAATTTTCATTTTACCCCTTGCTAGTCGTACTCCGACTCCAAGTCGGGGCACGTCTTTTCGATAGGGAAATGAAAATTTTGAAACATTACTTTAAACTTCGCATTGCGACAAAATTTAAAATTTAGATTTTTTTCATCCGCAGAGTCTCCAGAATGGGACTCTGTTGTTTATCTGAAATAAATACGATAAAAATATTAGAGTTATCTTTGTGAGTCTATCATGGAAGAAAAATAAAGGCTATATGGTAAAATTTCCATTTTTACCCAGTGCTAGTCTTAATCCGACTCCAAGTCGGGGCACGACTTTTCGATAGGTAAATGAAAATTTTGAAACATCACTTTAAGCGTTAAATCGCGATAAATTTAAAATTTACAGTTCGATAAACTCACTGCATCGCAATTTAAAACTTCGATTTTATTTATCTGCCATGCCTATGGCAGGTAAACCTTTGGCATGACAATGTTAGTATTGTTACGGTAAAATTTCCCATTTTTTGCCCTTTTGTTCCCTGAAGGGAAATGGAGATTTTATTTAGTGATTGCAAAAAACAGCCAACTTCTTCGCTATTTTTTCTAATTGACACCAATACGATTCAGAAAAACTTAGTTAGGCGGTGCTTTGGGAGAATGTTAATTTTTTCCATGAATGATTTGAATACATTGATGCCAATAAAAAAATGCTGCTTTATTCGATTTTTTTAATTTATTAAGATGAATGTATCCTTCTTGATTAATCTGTAAGTCTTTAATGTCAATGATTTCTATAAACTCAACTAAGGGTGTAAAATCGTGTGTTTTAAGTTTAGCCGCTAAAATAGCAATTTTTGCAGAGGCTTCAATAGCATCATCAATACGAAAATTTCCATTAATAATAAAACTTCCAAACTTGGTTATTCCTAGTTTGATTTCATTAAACTTTTGTAGATTTTTGTCTTCATTTTTTTCTCGTAAAGAAATAAGCAAAGCTGTTTGAATAATGTCATCAAGTACATCTTCGCAACGAATGGATAAATTTCTATATGTTATTTCGTCATTTGCAATACTTCTAAATGAATGATAGACATATTCTAGATTATTTGTTTTTCGAATCAATAAAGCCACGTCATATAATTGTTTTACGATTTCAAGTTCCTTGTGTTTAAAATAGGGAACTCCAGTTGTGTTAGGTGAGAATGCTGTGAGTTTGTCGCCTAAAATTGAATTTATGGTGGGGATTAAAACGCTGGCTGAAGAATTTGTTGTATTTAGCCAGTTTGATTCTATTTTCACACCTTGAATTTTGGGGTACTTGTTTTCTTGAAACAATATATCCAGCAAAATATAGCTAGTGTTGTTGTTAAAATTTGAATTGTAATAAAAAAAGTAATGTGCTTTAGGAATTGACGCATTTTCGTAACTTCTTGCAGTATCTAAACTAAATGAATGAAATTCTGATGATTGTGTGATTTTTTCAAAAGTAACTTCTAGTTCTTTTCTGGTTTTTGTGCTTAAAATATCTACATCTACCGAAAAACGATTGCTATCTCCTAAAACAAGAGCCAGACTGGTACCACCTTTAAAAATAAAATTTATTTCTTCTTGCACCAGACATTCAACGAGATATAGAGCAAATATCATTTTTTCGATTAAAGCAGGATCGCATTTTTTATACTTTTCTTCGTTTTTGAAATTTAAAATCCAATCTTTTGTAAAGCTATTTTTGTTTATCATTTATATTAGACCGTTTAGTTGATTATTGAAGTGTTTTGTCAAAAAATCTTTTAGCTGCTTGTTTTTTTTTCGTCTTTCAGCATAGTTTAAAAGAGTTGAGAAATTAATGTTCAATGTTCTCAAAATGTTCTCAAAAATCCATTTTTGTTCGACACCTGAATAGAGGTAAAACGTTTCATCATCGCAAAAAATGTCTACTAAAATTTTTTCTATGGAGGCATAGTTGATTCCATTATGATAATCAATAGGCGATCTGGTAATGAGCGGTTGAATGATTATACTATTAGCAGCGGAAAGAACATATTTTTCGATTTGTTTTGAATCGACTTCATAAAACACATTAAATCCGTGGTCTTTTAAAAAGTAAAAAACCGACTCGCATTGTTCTTTTTCGGTTTCAAGAATATAAAAGAATTGCATTGGAACATGATTCATATAGCTTGCAAGCCAAGCCGATGACCAAATGCAGTAATTTAAATCTCTGTATTTCGAAATAAACAATTTTTGAATTTTATCAATAGTTTCATCTTGAGGGAATTGAAAGTTAATTTTATTATTAATTACATATTTTCCCTTGGCTAAATCATGAATTAATCCTTTTTGTCGCCATCTAAATATCTTGATATTCAAGGCACTATCCGATACAAACCCCCCATAGCTAATCAATAAGTCTTGTACATCATGCTTTGTAAAAAACGTTTTTAGCTCTAAGGTTTCTAATATTTTTTTTTCTGTATTACTCACTGTTTTTTTTTGCAAAAATAGTAAATTAACCCACAATAATAATAAATGTGGTAAATAATACTTTATTTTACTGCCATGTCAATGGACAGACAAATAATTTGAAAGGGTGAGATGATAAAATTTCCATTTTAACCCTTTTGTTCCCTGAAGGGAAATGAAAATTTTATTTACATTACAGCAAATATCAGATACTCGTTGCGTTGCGACAAATTTAAAATTTACAGTTCGATAAACTCACTGCATCGCAATTACCAATTTGAAATTTACAATGTCTTATTTCGGTTTCGTTAATGGCAAAAAGTCCGTCGGGAGCAAAGATATAAAGCATACACATATAAATTGCATTTACGAATTGAATTTACGAATTATGTTTTAATAATAATTTTTGCTTATCTATATTTACTTAATGCCCAACCAAAAAAGAAAATAGTAGCTAATAAGTAAACGACTATCAAGACTCCTTTTACTTGCCGTTTGCCATTTTCTTCTCCATCCCAACGCTGCTGGAATTTTTTTAAATTCTTATAGTTAAATAAGAAAACCCAGTTGAGTATCATTAGAGGTATTGCAATATAAACCCACGAATAAGTAGTCATTCGTAATGAAAAAATGAAGTATAATAAGGTGATTAAATTAAACCCCTGAAAGAGAGTAACTAAACCACTTGCAAAAATATCAGGTCTTTGAGTTTCTATACCAGATTTTATATAGATATTACTTATCCTGTAAAAAATATAATTAAATAAATTCATGCTTAATGTGTTATTAACTATTTAAATGGCAGTATCATAATATTATATTGACCTTTTGCTACATCGCTATACCCTTCAGTTGCTTGAACATTATATTGAGCATTTAGCTTCATCAATGGCTTAGAAGCAAAATATATTCCTGAAGTGGCTGCTCCTGGCATTCCGATAAGACCAACAGCACCCATTCCAATGTCGAACCCGTATTCAAATTGCTGTGCAGGGTCATTAGTGTTGTCAAATTGAGCAATCGAAATGCCTATTCCCAAAACTGAAGCTCCTACACCAAGATATTTCATTCCATTTAAAAATTTCACATTACTTAAAAAGCTTGATTTTTGGGCAGCAACTAAGGAAGATGAAACATACTGATTCCCTTGAAATCCTAAACTCCAAGCTTTTAAAACACCATTAACATTAGCTGAAAATCTTCCACATTTTAGCAAGCTCATTTTGGAACTTAAATTACCAAAAGTAGTAATTGAACTGGTTGCGATACTTGCTCCACTTAATCCTAATCCTATATAATTCATTGCATCTGAATATAAAAATGGTGTTGCATTACCTCCTTGCATAGGCTTAATAACACGTCCTTCTCCCTCAACCCTAAATGTTCCTGCACCTGCTGTAAATTTAAAATTGTTGTTTTGTGATAAATTATCTTGTCGTGTAGTTTGTGTTTCATCGTAATTATTGAACAGTGCTATAATTTCTTGATATTTTTCAAAGTTTTTGTACACCCACGAACCATCGCTGTTTCCAATAAAATTGGCTGTTTCGAATGATTCAGCTTTATATTGCCAAACTCTTCCGCTACCATCGGTATAAGTTGGGTCGCTGATATCGTTATAATGGGTATAGTAGGTATTTGGACCAGCAATATGCTCGTACCACGGATATAGCGCAGTATACCCACTCGGATCCACATACTTCAATGGATTATTTAAACAATAGCTATAGCGGTTGTAGTTTTGGGAGTTATTTGGGTTTTGTAAAACTGGGTCGGGCGAAAGGAAGTTCATGGTCATGGGGTCGTAAACCCTACCATATGTTGAGGCTTCGCCTCGATGTGCCTCACGCTCGGCATAGTTCAAGCAAGCTTGACTCTGCTCTCGCTTAATCGGCACGTTCATGTTAATCAATCCAAAGTTTGGTAAATGCTCATGACTGGTGTAACCTCTGTCGGTAACTGAACTTAAGGTGATGTTATATGAATACATTCTTGTCATAATTTTTATCAAAGTTACCTAAAAGGAACCATAAAGAAAACCAAATATTGGTAAAGTTCCTAATGATATGATTATAAATATTATGGTATAAATATTTCCTTTTCTTTTTTGTTCATCACTTTCTTTTACATATTTCAAAAAGATATCTTTAAATCGATTGTTTGACAAGAAATAAAAGTGGTTGAAAATACTATAAATTACAAACAATGTCATCATTACCACTTTAAATTCAGGAAAATCATCAAGTGTAATATGGTTTTGTTTTGCTAAAGTTACTAATGGTAATATGAAAATAATTATAAACAAGGAAATAAAGGAAAAACTTAATGTCAATATAGCATCAATGTGAGCATTATCTTTTCTTGATTTTTTTCTTCTCCAATAACGATGTATTTTATAAAAGAGATAATCGTAAATGTCGGTTATTTTGATGTTCATTTCTAATTAAGTTTTAAACAACATTACTTTTTTTGTTTCTATTTCTAATATAAAACCAATAGTAGTAGAATATTAAGTAGATAGCATTGAACATGAATAACATAAAAGTATGAATTGGATTTTTGCTGACTTTATGAGCATTAATAAAACAGTAAATCCATAGAACTCCAGAACCTAAAGATAATAGAATATAAATAAGTTTAACCCAAAAGTGTTCATCAAAATATTTCAAGAAATTAAATCCTAAACCTGCAAGAAAAACAGGAGCCACAATAGTTAAGATTGCAATAATATTCATAATCCAAAATAAATCTAATAGTTTTTTCATGGAACTTATAATTTAAAGTACAACAAATTATGAAAACACGTCTGTTTAATGCAAAGATATAAAGAATATCACTTAACTAAATTTGTTTTGGCAATGTTTTTTATAGCGAGATTCTTCATTTCATCCAGTTTTATTCAATAAAGCAAACTTTTGTTTTTTATTGGAAAGAGAGAGAAAAAACACGGTAATAGTTTTGAGAAATGGCAGTGGTTTAGAATGTTTGATTCATGTTACAAAAATAAATATTTTCTAGAAACGATAGTCTTCCGTTTTTACCAAACTCCCATTTTCATCCCAGTATTTCCATATTCCAATTGGTTTTCCATATTCATAGTAAAGTTCAGTTGCTTTTACTCCATTTAAGTACCAAGTTTCGCATTTTCCATGAAAAACATTGTTTTTATAGGACATTACACTTCCAATCTGTCCATCTGGATTATAATATGAAACAACGCCAGTCCCATTTTTAACCAATTGATTACCTTTAATATCCCAAAAATCTAACGAAACTAGGATGCCATTTTTAAATTCCTGAATTGATTGAATGAAACCATTATCATAAAAGTAGTACCATATACCGGTCATTTGTCCATTCTTGTATTGACCTTTTGCTTGAATCTTGCCGTTCTCATAATAGGCTTTAGTTTTTCCATCAAATTTTCCATTAAGCAAATGGTACTCTTCTTTTAATTTACCATTGCTATAATATTCTTGATGCTCATCTGTGTTGCAGGATGTTAAAAAAAACACTATTATATACAATAATATATTATATTTTTGGTTTATCATATATGCTATTTTCTGTTTATAAAAGGGTTATTGGGGTCAGTATTCATACCTTGCTTCCAACTACTATATACTCGAATTTGAACATTAACTACACCACTTATTTGTGTGCTAAGCTGAAATGACCAATTAATTGGCAGATAATCATGCCTATAAAAGTCGAAAGCCTTTGATTGATATGGGAATAGTTGAAAGCTATAGGAATCTCCAGAATAAACCTTTTTTTTAAGCCCAATAAAACTTTCTTCATAATGAAAAGAGGTTACGTCTTCTAAATCCAATTGTACTCCGAATAAATTTTTGTTTTCTATTTCAATTTTTACATGTTGACTAGCATTAAAACTAAATTTTAAAGGGTCTGATTTCCAATAACCGTCATAAACATAATTGTCAGCATAACAGAGTAATTGGTTTGTGTTTGTTAATCCATTATCATTTTTTTTCATCCTTTCTCCCTCAACACGAAATGTCCCAGCTCCTGAAATAAAACCGATATCGGCATTTCCGTATTGAGAATTATACTGTTGGAGTTTTTCTTGATATTCTTGATAATTTTTTAACTCAATATAATATCCTTCGTCAAGTCTTCTCAAATAAACATTGCCGTTTTCATCCGAAAATTTCATATCCTCTCTCAACTTCCAAAAATTACCATTACTGTCCTCAAAATCTTCAAACATTTCTGGAAACTCTTTGAAATATCTAAAACCATTTTTCGTAGTTTCATACCACGGATATAGCGCAGTATACCCACTTGGATCAACATACTTCAACGGATTATTGAGTACATACGAATAGCGATTGTAGTTTTGGGAGTTGGATGGGTTTTGTACAAATGGATCAGGCGATAGAAAACCTAAGGTCATGGGGTCGTAAACCCGTCCGTTCATGTTTATCAGTCCAAAGTTTTGCAACTGCTCGTGGCTCGTGTAGCCTCTGTCGGTAACTGAACTTAGAGTGAAGTTGGAGTATGTCCAATCGACTGGATTTCGGTTACGCCCCCACGCATCATACGACAAATCATCCACCACATTTCCATTGCTGGCGTCGACAATTAAATTTATGCTGCCTAAGTGGTCGGTGCTGATGTAGTACATGAAATCCAAATTCATAATATTAAAAACAATGTAACAAAATTATATATTTTTATTGTAAATTGCAAATTGTAAAAGTTAAAT
>CAZFPO010000007.1:0-8596 GCA_964521105.1 uncultured Lentimicrobiaceae bacterium
CTCCGTGGTCAGCGAGCGTAGTCGAACTGCTCGAAGTCCAGAATTGGCACATTAGCAAATTGAATAATTAGCACATTGAATAATTTTCATAAATTTGCATCATAAAAAAGAAAAATGATAAATTTTATAAGAACTAAAAATGTACCTGGATATTTCATCTTAATTATCGATATAGTATCTATTTTCATTGCGCTTTGGTTAGCTTATTTACTACGTTTTAATTTTAGTATTCCTACGGTTGAAATAGATGCACTTCCAATTATATTTCCAGTAATTTTAATAGTAAGATTTCTTACTTTCATTTTAGCCAAATCATACAGAAGTATAATCCGGCATACTGGCACACAAGATATTATCAGGGTTTTTATAGCAAATATTATCGGTAGCATAATGTTTTTAATCATTGATGCTATCAGTTTTTATCTAATTGATGGAAAAATATTAATTCCACTTTCGATTGTTATTTTGGAATTTATGATATCTACCTTTATTATTTGGATTTACAGAGTTTCGATTAAAATGGCGTATCTTGAATATACCAATCCATCACGAATTCGTCAACGGGTGATTATATATGGTGCAGGTGCTGCTGGATTAAATTCTAAAAGTGCCATCGACCGTGATGCGGGATTAAAATATAAAGTAATTGCTTTTATTGACGATGACCCTAAAAAAGCAGGTAAAAAGCTGGAAGATGTTACCATTTTTCCATACGAAAAGTTAGATGCTTTACTCGAAAATCAAACTGTTGCTCATGTTATTTTAGCTATACAAAACATTAGTCAGGCTAAAAAGAAGCAAATAGTTGATAAATGTTATGCCCGAAATGTAAAGGTTTTAATAGTACCACCTGTTAGTAAATGGATAAATGGCGAATTGAGTTTTAAGCAAATTAAACGGGTTAAAATTGAAGATTTACTCGAACGAGATGAAATTCAATTTAATCAAGAGTTAATAAAATCGTTTTTAACTGGCAAAAACATATTGGTAACTGGTGCTGCGGGATCAATTGGTAGCGAAATAGTTCGTCAGTTATTAGCTTTTAAGTATAAAAAACTTATTTTATTAGATAATGCCGAAACTCCAATTTATTATTTAAATAACGAATTGCGTGAGAAAGCTGATTCAAAAACCTATCAAATAATTATTGGGGACATTTGCCACTACGAAAAAATGGAAAATATTTTTCGAGAAGAAAAAATTGATGTAGTATTTAATGCTGCTGCCTATAAACATGTACCTATGATGGAAGAAAATCCTTCGGAAGCTATAAAGGTAAACGTTGGTGGCACAAAAATATTAGCCGATTTAGCTGATAAATACCAAGTTAAACAATTCGTAATGATTTCGACCGATAAAGCGGTAAATCCAACAAGTGTTATGGGTGCATCTAAACGAGTGGCTGAAATTTATGTTCAAACATTAAATAAAATTTCTTCAACTTCATTTATTACCACACGATTTGGAAATGTTTTAGGCTCGAATGGTTCGGTAATTCCATTATTTCGCGAGCAAATAGAAAAAGGTGGTCCAGTAACCATTACTCACCCCGAAGTTACTCGTTTTTTCATGACTATTCCCGAAGCTTGTAGGTTAGTTTTAGTGGCAGGCTCGTTAGGAAAAGGTGGCGAAATTTTCATGTTCGACATGGGCGAATCGGTTAAAATTGTTGAATTAGCTAAAAAAATGATAAAACTTTCGGGACTTACTCTTGGAAAAGATATTCAAATAAAATATACCGGACTTCGACCCGGTGAAAAGCTATACGAAGAATTGCTTGCCGATGCCGAAAACACTATTCCAACTTCGCATAAACAAATTCTTTTAGCCAAGGTGCGCGATTACGAATTTGAAGAAATATCTCCCAAAATTGATGAACTAATTTCGGAAAAATGTAATCTACCTACCGAAATTGTATCAAAAATGAAAGCAATGGTACCCGAATATAAAAGTCAAAATTCGATTTACGAAGCATTAGATATCAGAGCTAAATAATATTAAGCTAATTAACTATGCAAATTCCACTAAACCAATTTGAGCAATTGATTGACGAAACCATACTTAAACGTGGTTTGCAGTACTTTAAAAACGGTCATGTTCGCGAACCCGAAGAAATTAGTAGTGGTGAATATGAAGCCATTGTTGAAGGCACCGAGGATTACACCGTGCAATTGACCCTTAAAAACGGAATTATCACAGAGCATGTTTGTGATTGTCCTTTCGATATAGGACCAGTGTGTAAACACGTTGCTGCTGTTATTTTTTATATTCAACAAGACGAATTAGGGTTAACTGTTAAAACAAAAAAAACAAAAACCGACAAAAAAACAAAATCATCAAAACCTAAAACTATTGACCAAAAAATCGACGATTTACTCGAAAAAACAAGTCATATTGAGTTGAAAGAATTTGTCCGCGAAAAGGCTTTGGAAAATCCTCAATTCCGAAATATGTTTTTTTCATCGTTTTTACAGCATAGTGTTAACGACTCGAAAGAGATTTATGTAAAGCAAATAAAATCAATTCTTAGAGCGGCAAAAGGAAGGCATGGCTTTATCGATAGGTCGGCATCGAGGTTTGTTGGTAATGCCATAAATAACCTAATGGATGTTGCAAATAAACAATTTGAGAAACATAATTATAAAAGCGTTTTTTTTATTTGCACTGCTGTATTGGAACAAATGACCGATGCTTTGCAATATGCCGATGATAGCAATGGTGATTACGGCGGGAATATAGATTTATCCTATGATTTACTTTTAAGTATTGCAAAAAATAAACCTTCCGAAGAAATCAGAAAACTAATTATTGAATATTGTTTTACTGCTTTTGATAAACAAATTTTTAAGGGTTGGGATTGGCATACAGGAGTTTTACAAATAGCATCGCTTCTAATTGAAACTGAAGAGGAAATAGAACGTATGTTTAAGCAGATAGATAATGTGAAAATTTCAGATTTTCGGATAGAAGAAGTTCAGTGTATTAAGTATGATGTTCTGTTGAAGTTTCGAGGAGAAAGTGATGCTGAAAAATACTTGGAACAATTTATTACCAATAGCGAGCTCAGACGTAAATCAATTCAAAAAGAAATTGACAAAAAAAACTACGACAAAGCCATAGCTTTAGCTAAAGATGGAATTAATTATGATTTGAAAGACAAACCTGGTTTGGCAAAGGAATGGTATAATTGGTTACTGAAAATAGCACTGTCTCAAAACAATACCGAAAAAATTATTGAATATGCTCGTTTTTTATTCATTGATAATTTTATTCACGAACTAGATTACTACGAAATACTAAAAAAGCACGTAAAACCCGAAGATTGGGTTGAATTTATTGAAAATGTTATTAAGGATATTTATTCAAATAATAAATGGTTTGATACAAATTTAATTTCAACTATTTTTATAAAAGAAGAATGGTGGGACAAACTTTTAGAGTTAGTTAAAGAGACCTCTGAATTAAGAACATTAGATTATTATGAAAAGTATCTTGCAAAAGTTTATCCTAATGAAATGGCTGAATTATACATACAAGCAATTTTACTTTACTTAAAAAGAAATGTAGGAAGGGATCATTATCAGTTTGCTTGCAGATACATACGTAGAGTTATTAAACTAGGTGCCAGAGACAAAGCAAACGAAATAATAGCTTTTTTAAGAAATGAATATCCTCAACGAAAAGCCTTAATGGAAGAACTTAACAAGGTTTAAATTGCTTATTTGTTTTTTCGGTTAATTAATAAGCCAAGTCGTAAACCGAAGGAAATATTTGGCATTCGATAGCGTCCTTCACTTCTACGAAACGAATCTCGTCCAAACACTTCAACAGCATTTGCAGGTGGAGTGCTATCATCGATAAATAAATTTCGATAACCTAAACCACCATAAAAATCCAAAAAAAGTTTGTCTTCAATAATAAATGGCTCAAACCCTAAAAGAATGGTACCTGCAAATACGGTTTTAGTTCGCTCAATGTACATCATTTGAAAATAAGAATTTTGATACATTGAATACTCACGCAATTGGTTATAAGTAATTCGTTTGTATAAAAAATCGAACCCAAAATAAATTGGAACATTCTTAGAAAAAGTTGGCAAATAATACTTTATAGTATTTTTAAATCGAATACCACGAAGTTCCGATTCAGAATCCCAATAGGGTGAGAAATAATGCGAAATATATCCTAATTCGTGCTGGAGATGTAATTTATCAACTAAATGATACTGAATTCCAAATTGAATGGATGGAGTGTAATCGACAAGTGCAGATAAGTTCCATTTAAGCATCAATTTGTTATTACTCATGTTTTTTTGAGAGAATAAAAAGATTGAGCAACAAAATATTAATACTAGTAAAAAAATATTTTTTTTCATGCTAAATTTTATCGTTCAATTAATATTTGTGAAATTTTATAAATGGAATCGATATTTTGATAATTGTATTGATAAAACCCATTGGCTCCAATTATAAAAAGAGTTTTATTATTGGTTATCACATCATAAGTTTCGATATTTGGTATTCGACAAATGGTATCAATACGTTCCAAATTATTAAAATTATAAACTCCTAACCCATGTTTTCCATGACAAATAAAAAGGTAACAACTATCGATAGCCAGCCCCCAAGGTTCATCAACAAAATATGTGTACAAAAGCGTTGGGTTTGCTTTGTCCTTAATATCAATAATTTCCAACTGATTAGATGCCCCCGAATTTCGACAATTTGAGCCACTCCGCAACGTAACAAATGCTAAAGTATCATTAGCTACAACAGGGTCGCAACTTAGTATGTGAACAATTCGCGAAATATATTGGGGTGAGCTTGGATTAGTAATATCATAAATATACATACCAGCTTGTGAGCCAATGTATAAATAATTTCCATCACCAAAAACGGTTTCAATATTTAAACCAACAAAAAAATCCTGAACATAAACTGGATTTGATGCTGATGAAATATCAAAAACTTTTAATCGCTGATTATCAATAATGTATAAGCTGTTTCCCACTATGGTAAATTTAGCCATTGAGCCTCCTTTACCCGTTGAAGAAGATGCTTTATCAAAGGTTTCCTTTTGACAAGAAAAAACTAAAAATAAACTCACAATTAGCAAACTTAATATACTTGTTTTATTCATGGTAAACATATTTATCTAAAACACTTAGGATTATTTAACATAGTTTTATACCACCCAACAACAAAGCCTTTAGTAGTATCAACACATTCAAAATAACCGTTAACAAAATCAGGAAACATTTGAGAATAGGATTGATAAACATTTGGAATCCGTTTAGTTACATAAACACTGTCGAGATTGGATATATTTATCGCCACCAAATCGGTTGTGTTATCGGCGTAAAGTATATTATTTTTAATAGAGATGTCGTAGTTTCCCGGAATATTAATAAATTTTATATTTCGAGGATTTTGAGGATTACTGTTATCAATTACATGAACTCCTCGCCCACGTTCATTTACAAAAACACAATTTTGATAAAGGTAAATTTTACCGGTATTAACCATATTCACCGGTCGAATTGATGAAATTTGGTGAATTCCATTATAATCCATATAGATTGGTTTATAGCCTTCTGTTAAGTTTTCTTCGTTAATAGTTTTTTCGCATGAAGTTAGCATCATCAAAAATCCTAAAAGAAACAGTGTTTTTTCCATTAATTTAATTTTTTGATAAAATTACATTTTTTTTCAAATAAATCTAATACATAAACTATTGAGAAATTGAAAAAAATCACTGCAATAAAAAAACGGTATACACAATAATTATATTTATATTTGTAAAAAATACTAAATCATTTAATGAAAAAAATATTTTTTCTTGTATTCATAATTTATCAACTATGTTCTATAGCTCAACAGGATTCTCTATCGAACAGAATACTATTTAATGAATTTGGATTTTCTCTGAATTATTCAAAATTATCAAACAATAATAATTATAATAGCAATTCAAGCAGGTTTGGATATGGTGTATCGGTTTACCACGCTGGATTAAAAAACAAACACGTAAATTTAATTTTTGGTTTAGAGTTTAATTCTGTTAAATTTCATATTGATCGTTTATATAACGGGCATTTTTCTCATTATAAAGACTTGTTGATTTCAATAAATTCACTTTCGCTTCCACTTTTATGTCGAGCTGAATTTGGGAATAAACATAAGGTGTTTATTGAAACAGGCATTCGAGCCGACGCTCATCCTTGGACGAATATGAAAGGTATTTGCGTCTCATATTCTCCAAATTCAAATTATTCAGAAACAAAAATTTCGGAACCTGCAGCTCTAGAAGGGATGTCATATTTTGATTTAATACCATCTATTGGTTTTGGATTAAACTACCATTATAAAAGTTCCGCGATTCTTTTTAAAGTGGATTACAGATATGGAATTTTTCCCTTATATGATTATATGGATAAATTCAATAATAGATATTTTAATTTTTCAATTTGTTATAGAAAATTAAAATAGCCAACTATTTAAAGGGGATTTTTAATATATCGAAAATTAGTATTATTTTCGACAACTAATATAACATATATGACGTTTCCTCTTAAAAATCTATTAATAGTACTTTTCGTCTTAATTTTTATCAATCATAATTGTGAATCACAATCCTTATCAATTTTGGTTAAAGATGATGCCCGATTACCATTAATTGGAGCCACCATTCAGTTAACTTTAATTTCCGATTCTACCATCATATATAGTACTACTGGGCAAAATGGAGTAGCTGTTTTTAATGACGTTAAAAATGGATTATATTCTTTAAAAATCAGCTATGTTGGTTTTCAAAGTTTGGAAAAAAACATTTCAATTAAGCCAGAAAGACAAACCCTAGAATTTAAATTATCGCAAAAAGAAATTTCATTAAATGAGGTAACTGTAACGGCACGTCGTCCAATGATAACACAAGAAGACGACAAAATGATTATTGATCCCGAACCTATGGCAAATTCGAGCACAAACACATTGGAAGTGTTGGAGAGTACTCCTGGTTTATACGTTGACCAAGACGGAAATATTTTTTTAAATGGAGCTTCGCCAGCTAAAATATACATTAATGGACGGGAACAAAAAATGAGCACCGAAGACATTTCGACTATATTACGTAGCTTGCCACCTGGAAGTGTTCAACGAATTGAAGTTTTGAGAACTCCATCAACAAAATATGATGCAAGCAGTACCGGAGGAATTGTAAATGTTATATTAAAAAAAGGAGTAAAAATTGGACGTTTTATGTCTATAAATCTTGGGATGAATCAAGGAGTTTATGGCAATCGATTTGGAGGATTTACATATAATAACAGCGATGAAAAAATCACCACTTATTTAAACATCAATTATAATAGCAACGATGCTATCGAGAATCTGAATTCTACTAGAATTCTGGGGGCAGATACAGTACTGCATCAAATTAACAACATTCGTAACATTCGCAGACAAGCATACATAGGTTATGGATTAACGTACGACATAACACCCAGTTTAAATTTCAGCTACGATGGTCGATTAAATGGTGCGTTGCCAAGTTCCAATTCAAAAAGCACTAATTTAGTCGAAACAATAGAAAAAACTAACCTATTTGAAAGCGATAATCAAAGCAATTACGAGTCAAAATCCGCTAATATTCAACAAGATTTTGGGTTAATTTATAAAATAGATACTATTGGGTCGAATTTAGATACAAAATTAAGTTTTAATGGCAACTTTAATAATTCTGATAATGACTATTCAAATTTGTATATTTTACCTGTTAATTTCAAAATTATAGGTGATGGAACAAGCAAGCAAAATCGCTATTTTATTCAATTTCAATCAGATTTAACCTATCAATTTCCTCATAAATTTAAAGTTGAAACGGGAATTAAAAGTTCCTATCAAAGTGTTCAGAGTAAAACTGATTATTTTAACACTTTAAATGATAATCGTACCATGGATGCATCCCGAACAAGTTCGTTTAATTATTCCGAAAATATCAACGCAATATATGCTCAGGCTTCAAAAAACTTATTTTGGGATTTTTTGCTAAAAGTGGGTGCTCGAATGGAACATACATCTATGATTGGTAGCCAACAAATTCCTTCAGATACTAGCTTTATCGTAAACCGTGTAGATTTTTTTCCTTACGTATATTTTAGTCGTCCACTTTTTAAAGTTGCAAAATTCGAATTAAGAGCCTTTTTAATTTATCGAAAAACAATCAATCGTCCCGATTATCAAAGCTTAACACCATCTATTAAATACATAAACGAGTTTGAGTACGAAATTGGTAACCCGAACTTAAAACCCCAGTTTACGGATAATATTGAAGCAAATGTGAGCATTGATGATATGCCACTTTTTGCCATTGGTCAAAATTATACTACGGATATTTTTTCGAGTGTAGTTTATAAAAATCCATCGAATGAAAACATTACACTACGAACTTATGATAACATTGGCAAATCAAAAGAAACATATTTTAGGGCTATGGCTGGTATTCCGCCTGGCAAACACTACTTTTTTGGAATTGGTGGTCAATATAACTTAAACGAGTATGATGGTGTTTATCAAAATCAACCACTCAAATATACTCG
>CAZFPO010000007.1:8696-58163 GCA_964521105.1 uncultured Lentimicrobiaceae bacterium
CGATATAATTTTGGAATTTCTAAAAAAGAAAACAAAAAAAGTCCTATGGGTTTCGAAAACGAAGAATAGAAAGATTTTTCAAATTAAATCATGATTTGATTTCGTTAAAACAAATCATGATCTTTAAGTTTCTGAATTAACAAATTTGGCAATAAAAAAAGGACAGTAATATCTGCCCTTTTTTCGTAATATCACACGAATATTTAATTCACTATTTTTTATCTTTTAAACGTTGTTGTGCTTGTTTAGCAGGATCTGCAATTTCTTTATCCTTACTAGTGGCTAATTTTGCAAGTGTTGCTAGTCCATCTTTTCCACCAAAAGTTTCGATTGTATAAATATAATAACTTCTATATGAAGGTTTTAAAGAAATATTATTAACCATTTTTACTGCCAATGCGAAAGCTTTTTTGTTGTCAATTCCTTCTTTAGCATCAAATATTATATAGTTTGTTAATGCACGACTAGTGTAAGAACAATACGTTTCATTGGCACCAAATTTTTCAACGGTTTCAAGGACTTTATCATACGCTTTAACCGATTTCATATATCCAAGACCTTCCAGAGAATATCCCAATAAAACAGGCGATTCATTAGAAAGAAATCCGATATACATATCTTCTACTTTCTGATATTCAGCAGCTTCTGCCGAACGCCATAAAACACCTAAACATGCTTTACGAACATCTTCATTTTCAGTAGCATCTTTAGCTATTGCTATTAAAATATCGGTTAAACCTTTTTTTGCTAAACTTTCTTTACCCGACAAACGAATCAGTTCAATTCTACCTCTTTTCTCTGTGTTTTTATCTTTAATAACAGTATGAATATCTTTCAATAAAGCTTCATCATCAGTAACTAACCATCCTGATAATAATTGGCCTAGTGATGATCCCACATAAGATTTTTCATCAAATTTTTCCTTTTTCAAAGCATCCAAAATAATTCTGCCATATGCAGCATTTTTATAATGCTCGCTACTTCCAACCCAAAAGTTAATTGCATGAGCACATGCTGCAGAACGAGGACCACTCGTTGATTGAGCAATTGCATTAAATAAGTCATCTACTAAAAATTTATTAGCAGTATCCTTAGCCATGGCTTTGATTCCCTCACTTGCTTTATTGTATCCCTCACAGTTTGAATTTTGTTCGGGACAATTAGCCATGTTTGTAATTAAACTGTCTAATTTGGGATCCATTTCTCTGTTTCCAGACTTTTTCCCACCACAACTTATTAGTAATAAAGAGGTTAAAAATAGTAATCCAAAAAAAAGTTTGTTTGTTTTCATGTTTTAATTTTTTGGTAAATAATCGATTTATTCCTCAAATATACAAAAAATTATTAAAAACCAAAATTTTTCATTACCGGTTTTCTGGTTTTATTTTTTTTCAACATTAATTGCTGAATTTTAAAGCAAACAAAAGCTGAACCAGAACCGATTAATATTCCTGCTAATACATCGCTAGGATAATGAACACCCAAATCCATTCGCGAATATGCAACTGTTCCAGCCCAAATATAGGCAGGAACAATAATATACCACTTAGGATAAGCTAAGCTTAAGGATGTAGCTAAGGAAAAAGCATCCGATGTATGACCTGATGGGAATGAAGGGCTTCCCGCAGAAGTTTGTTTGTCAATATCCGGATATTTTACAAAAGGTCGGGGTCTGTTAATACCATATTTTAACATAGTAGATATCGAAACAGCCATTGCAACCGAAAGCCCGACTAAAACAGACTTTTGCAATAAAACAGAATCTTTTGAAAATTGTCCGATGCCATACATTAATATAGGCAAGCCTATCGATGTTGGTGCAGCCGAATTGGTAAAAATGCGAAATGTATTGTCGAGATTTTTATTTCTATTTAAATTGATATCTCTTAATAAATCAATATCAAAATTCTGACTTGTAGTCTCAAAAGAAATGAATAGTAAAAAATAAAAAAGGATGTTTTTTAAAACTTTCATTAAAATTTTTTTAGGTAATCCTCAAAATTACATTATGTGGACAAATTTTTATATGAACTTTTAGAGTTTAACTACCAATAATTTCAAATCTTCTACCGAATTGTTTATCCAAGCACGCTGTTCATCAGGAAATATCTGAGCTATGTCCCCTGCTTTCATCGTGTACGTTTGCGTATTAACGGTTAAATCTCCTTTTCCTTGAACTACATAAAAAATGACATTTACCGGATTCAAATGAAGCGGAATCGATTCACCCGTTTTCATAACTAGTTCCACCAATTCGGCTTCTGTACTTTTATGGCACAAAAAAGCGTGAGGTGTTTTTAAGACTTCTATACGATTATCAGAGTTTGAAATAATTGCCATCTTTAGTCTTTTATCATAGTTAACAACATTTTAAATTGTTCGGTAGCATTTACCGCATGAGGAATATTGGCAGGCATGATGATCGTATCGCCTGAAATTAAGTCATAAGAAACTCCTCCAATTATTACTTCGGCTTTTCCTTCCAACACCTGAATAATTGCATCAAATGGGGCTGTATGCTCACTTAATGACTGATTTTTATCAAATGCAAAAAGCGACAAATTTCCACTTGGTTTTTTAATAATTATTCTACTTACAATTGAGCCCGTTTGATAAGAAACCATGTTACTTAATTGAACAATTTCGGCTTTTGGAAAATCTATATTACTCATAATGATTGTTTTTACAAATTATTTTCTTGAATTGTTTTTTTTAATATATCTTCTATATCTTCAACACAACCACCACACGATGTTCCTGCCGAAGTTTTAACTTGAATTTCTTCTAAGGTTCTACAACCTCCGTTAATGATTGCATCTTCGATGACACTTCGGTATACCTCGTTACATACGCAAATTAACTCGTCTTTTTTTTCCATGATTTATTTTTATTAATTTACAACTTAACGTTTAAACAGTTTTAATGTTTAGAACAATTATTTTTTCTTATTGCTTCCACTCCTATTTTATTTGTGGATTTGGAGTTTTAACAACCAGTATCCTCGCTAATTTTTGAGTTTGATTGCTGATATAATGAACGATTTCCTTTGGGCTTTCAATCAAGGTGTCTTTTTCTGCTTCAATAGACTCTTCTCCTATGAAAATTGTTGGATTTCCCTCAAGCACATAGAAAAATACATCTACAGGAGTTTTATGAGGTTTTAGACTTTCTCCGGGTTGTAAAGAAATATGCATTACTTGAGCATCTGCCTGATTATACAATTGCTTAACTTCTACTCCATGTGGGTTTTGTTTTGTTTCGGTATTATTAATTGAAATTGTTTTCATGATTTTTTATAAATAAAATTCTTCTCGTTTTAATCTATTTTTCAGTTAGTTATTTAAGCAGAGTCTTTTTAAGAGACTCTGCTTTTGAATTTGAAATTAACCAACCATTAATTTAATATCTTCATCAACCTCAGTAATACCAGCGATTCCGAAATTTTCAACTAGCACTTTAGCTACATTTGGCGATAAGAAACCTGGCAATGTTGGTCCTAAATGGATATTTTTAACACCTAATGACAATAATGCTAAAAGAACAATAACCGCTTTTTGCTCGTACCAAGCAATATTAAATGCAATTGGTAATTCATTGATATCGTTTAATTCAAACACTTCCTTCAATTTTAAAGCAATAACTGCTAAAGAGTATGAGTCGTTACATTGTCCTGCATCTAACACGCGAGGAATGCCACCAATATCACCCAAAGGTAATTTATTGTAACGATATTTTGCACAACCTGCAGTAAGGATAACGGTATCATTAGGTAGTTTTTGAGCAAATTCAGTATAATAATTACGATCTTTCATTCTGCCATCACACCCAGCCATTACAATGAATTTACGGATTGCACCGCTTTTTACCGCACCAACTACTTTGTCTGCTAAAGCAATCACTTGATTATGAGCAAATCCACCAATGATTTCACCTGTTTCTATTTCAACGGGAGATTGACATTTTTTAGCATGCTCGATGATTTTTGAAAAATCTTTCGGACTACCATTAACTCTATCGGCAATGTGAGGATAACCAGTAAAGCCTGCTGCACCAGTAGTATAAATTCTGTCGTTATAAGTTGCAGAAGAACGTGGTGGAACTAAACAATTTGTTGTAAATAAAACGGGTCCGTTAAATGTTTCAAAATCTTCGGTTTGATGCCACCATGAACTGCCGTAGTTACCCACTAAGTTTGGATATTTTTTAAATTCAGGATAGTAATGAGTTGGTAACATTTCGCTATGAGTATACACATCAACACCAGTTCCTTGAGTTTGAATTAATAACTCTTCCATGTCTTTTAAATCATGACCAGAAACTAAAATCGCAGGATTTTTTCGTACTCCAAGATTTACCTTTGTAATTTCGGGATTACCGTATGCTTGAGTATTTGCTTTATCCAACAAAGCCATTACAGATACTCCATTAGCACCACATTCTAAAACTAATGCTACTAACTCATCAGCTGATAATTTATCATTTGTAGTAGCAGCCAATCCGCGAAGCATAAATTCAAAAACGGCAGGATTTGTTTCACCCAAGTTGTAGGCATGTTCGGCATAAGCAGCCATTCCCTTTAAACCATAGGTTAACAATTCACGCAGTGAGCGAACATCTTCATTTTCAGTTCTTAAAACACCAACTCTTAAAGCTTTTGTTTCAAACTCATTTTCGTTTGCAAACCATGTTGCACCTTCAAAAGTTACATCGTCAATTGAGATACCAGCATCGACAACTTGTTTTTTTATTGCATTCCGTACTTCAAATGCTTCCTTAATTTTTTTTACAAAACGAGATTTATCAAAATTTGCATTGGTAATTGTCATAAACAAGCCATCAAATACAAATTTATCTATCTTATCGGTGTTTAAACCCGCTTTTTTTGCACGTTCGCCAAAAATCGAAATCCCTTTTAAAACGAACATTAATAAATCTTGCATATTGGCTACTTCTGGGCTTTTACCACACACTCCGCGAAGTGTACAACCAGTTCCTTTTGCAGTTTCTTGACATTGATAACAAAACATTTGACTTTCCATAATTTTATTTTTTATTTTGATTAGTAATTATTTTTATTTTTTTTCTATTTCATTTATTATACCCAATCGTCCGAAATAATATTTCCCTGAATTCCTACCACAATTTGCCTTACTGGAACTTTGCGAGCACTTTCGGATTTTGCAATATTAACTAGTTGAAGTAAACCACCACAACAAGGAACTTCCATAATGGCTAAGGTAATTGTATTAATTCGTGCATCATCCATCATCGTTTTTAGTTTTTCAATATAAATATCTTTGCCCGAATCAAGTTTAGGACAAGCAATAGCCAATGCTTTGCCTTTTAGCAGTTGAGGATGAAAACTTCCTAATGTAAAAGCAGTACAATCGGCTGCCAATAACAAATCGGCACCTTTTAAAAATCCAGCATTTGGATTAATTAAATGTAATTGTATGGGCCAATGTGTTAATTCCGATGCTTGTTCACGAATGCCAATGCTTGGTTTTGCATCTTCTTCCTTATTTTTAAACGACATTTCGCGACTTCCTGGGCAGCCACCGCCACTATGAGATTGCGTTCCACAACCACCTTGATTGCTTTGGAACAATGAACTTAAATCGATATCCACGTTATTTTCTTTTAAATATTCAACACCTTGTTTAAAATAAACCATTTCATTAAAATCTTTTAAGTGCTTTAAGTGTGCAAGAATTGTTTTTTCGCCTTTATCAATCATCCGCTCCATTACTTTAATTTCATCGTATGGTTCAGCTTCACGCTCTTCTAAGTCAATTGCACTTTCGGGACATTCGCCAATACAAGCTCCTAAACCATCACAAAATAATTCGCTTATTATTCGTGCTTTTCCATCTATCAATTGTAAAGCACCTTCGTGACATCCTGAAACACATAAACCACAACCATTACATTTTTCTTCATCAATTTTTATTATTGTTCGTTTCATTTCTTTTTTTTTAAATTTTATGAAGCAAAATTAAGTTCTCAAAAAACATTTGTCTGTATCAATTGTTACAAAAATGATATTTATTTTGTATGATGCATAAGTTCAGGTGTTTGAAAATATTATTTTCTATAATAATTACCAAATATACAAAATAATATTAAATCATTTTCTTATTTTTTGAAAATGTGCATCCGTATTGAAAAAAAATCACACAATTGTTGTTTCATTCATAAAAATATGTACTTTTGCATCGGGTAAGTCTTATACGACCAGCTCCTATTAAACTCCCCCAGGTTCGGAAGGAAGCAAGGGTACGATGGTTGTAGCGGTGCGATGTAAGTAGCTTACCCTTTTTTTATTATATTTTTTTTGATTGTATGCTCATCAAACTTTACAACGAAAATCCAAACCATAAAGACATTTTAAAAATTGTAGAGTGCCTTAGAGATGGTGGCGTAATTATATATCCCACCGATACGATATACGGAATTGGTTGCGACATAATGAATCATAAATCCGTGGAAAGAATTTCAGAAATCATGAAAATAAAAAAGGATAAAGCTCTTTTTTCATTCATCTGCCACGATTTAAGTCATCTTTCCGATTATTCAAAGCAACTTAATAATTCTGTTTTTAAAGTAATGAAACGTGCTTTGCCAGGTCCATACACTTTTATTTTAAATGCAAATAACAATGTGCCCAAATTGCTTTCGAGCAAAAAAAAGAGCGTAGGTATTCGAGTTCCCGACAATAACATTATTCGTGAAATAGTTCAAGAACTTGGAAACCCCATTTTATCAAAATCGCTTTCCGAAGATGATTATGGTATAGAGTATATTACTGACCCTGAATTAATATACGAACGTTATGGCGATTTTGTAGATATTGTAATTGATGGAGGATATGGCGATTATGAACCTTCGACCGTACTAGATTGCACAAACGAAAACATTGAAGTTATTCGCGAGGGAAAAGGTAGTATCGATTTTTTATAGTTAAACAAATGAAAAAAAACGATTCGATATATAAAATACCTAAATGGGATTTTGAAACCTCAGAATTTTTTGAAGTATTAAAAGAATCCTCAAATATCAAAATTGAACGCATTGTTTCAAAAGGAAATGTAACACCTAACAATCAATGGTATAATCAATCCAACGATGAATGGGTGATTTTAATTCAAGGAAATGCAAAAATTGAATATTCGGACAGAAAAGTAATTGAACTCACTGCTGGCGAGCATCTTTTTATACCAAAACACACCTTGCACCGAGTAATTCAAACCAGTTCAAATCCCGAATGTATTTGGATAGCTGTTCATGCTGATTTTAAATAATAATATTATGTCAAATCTTCGAAGTCTTTTTTATCAACATTGTGCTCAAACCTCTCCCACTCCGCTTGAACTTGAAATAATAAAAGCCGAAGGGATTTATTTGACCGATTCGGCAAATAAAAAATACATGGATTTAATTTCGGGAATTTCGGTAAGTAATGTTGGACATTGTCACCCAAAAGTAGTAGAAGCCATTAAAAGTCAAGCCGAAAAATACATGCATTTAATGGTTTATGGCGAATACATTTATTCACCACAAGTTAAATTAGCCGAAAAACTCGCAAACATACTTCCCTCGCATTTAAACACCACTTATTTTGTAAATTCAGGGTCCGAAGCCATTGAAGGAGCTATTAAAGTCGCTCGAAAATACACTGATCGAAGCCAATTATTATCCTGTGTAAATGCTTATCATGGTAGCACTTTAGGTGCTTTAAGCATTATGGGAAACGAGGAATACAAAAAACATTTCTCTCCACTTATCCCCGATACCAAATTAATTCGATTTGGCGAAATAGAAGACTTATGTTTAATTTCGAACCAAACTGCTGCCATTGTAATTGAAGCGGTTCAAGCCGAAGCTGGCATAAGGCAAGCAGTTCCCGAATATTGGCAAAACCTACAGCAAAAATGTAAAGAAACAGGAACGCTAATTATTTGTGATGAAATTCAAACAGGATTTGGACGAACGGGAAAAATGTTTGGATTTGAATTCGCTGGATTTACTCCCGACATCATTACCATTGCAAAAGGCTTTGGTGGCGGAATGCCAATTGGTGCTTTTATATCTTCGCAAGAAATTATGGCTTCCCTATCCACTAATCCAATCTTAGGGCACATAAGTACTTTTGGCGGGAATCCGGTTACTACGGCGGCTGCTTTTGCAACTATTGAAGTGATTGAAGAAGAAAATTTAATTAATAATCTTTTCGAAAAATCGGAATTATTCAAAAAACATTTAAAAAATGCTCCTAATGTTCGAGATTTTCGACAAGCTGGTTTGATGATGGCATTAGAATTCGACTCTTTTGATGTGAATAAAAAAATAATTGACGTTTGCCTAAACAAAGGAATAATTACCGATTGGTTTTTATTTGATTCAAAAAGTATGAGAATTGCACCACCCCTTACTATCGATGAGGACGAAATTAACAAAGCATGTGAAATAATTTTTGATGTTTTAAAAAATCTTTAAATATGGAAGAAAACTATTTTGATAACAACGAACATTTAGCCGATATTGACTTAATCGAATCGAAGCATGTAGTAGAACTGATGAGTGTTTCGTATGAATTTATTGAATTTATGGATAAATGCTCCAAGTACGACAAAACAACTATCATGAATTATTTACAGAAATTATTTCCTTTAATATATCTTAAAGGCTCTTTGATTCCCGAGATAAAACCTAGTGATGATAGTTTTGACGAACGATTTGTAACCGAAGAAGAATACCAGCACCTTTTTGTTGAATTAAAAAAAATTTTTAGTACACCCTGCGAAACCGACCATCATTGCGATTGCATTGACGAATCGGACAAAGTTGCGGAAGATTTGTGCGATATTTATCAAGATTTAAAAGACTTTTCTATTCTGTATTCGAAGCAATTACTCGCTTCGCAGGAATGTGCTATTCACAATGTACGCGAATGGTTTATTCATCGTTGGGGAATTCATGTAACTCAATTATTGGTACATTTTCACAATTGTTTGTATCACTTGCATGATCATAATTACGAGCATAATCACTAGCCAATCGACATTTTAATGAGAAAAATTAAAGAAATAAAATCATTTTTCGAAAAACCAATACCGTTTGTGGTTTTAAGTTTTTTGATTTTTTTGCCCTTACTTTTTCTTAATATTCGACACGATCACGATTGGGGAGGCGATTTTGCCCATTACCTTTCACAAGCCGAAAACATTTTAAACTTTAAAGCTATTGATAATACGGGTTATTTATACAACGAAGATTATTCAATATTAGGTCCTAGGTCATATCCACCTTTATTCCCTTTGCTAATTGCACCTATTACATATTTTTTTGGTGATAACACAACACCGTACAACTATCTTCTGTCTTTTTTATTAATTGGACTCGCAATTTTAACATCGCTCCTTTTAAAAAAGAAAACTGTTTCATTTGTATCTATTATTTTAAGTGTAGTTATTTTTTACAATCCGTATTTTATTAATTTAAAATCGGAAATAATTGCCGATATTCCTTTTGCTCTGATAATTACATGCTTTATTCTTTTAACCTATAATACATCAGATTTTACTATTAAAAAATGGATTTGGGTTGGTATTTTAGCTGGATTAGCTTCATCTACTAAAAGCTTTGGTTTTATTTTATTTATTGCTCTTTTTTTGTATTCAATACAACAAATAATTTACAATTGGGTAAAATATAAAAATTACCTAAAAGCAATTAAGCAAGCATATCCTATTTTTCTTTCAATTGGAATAGGTATAATCGTAATTTTTTCACTAAATCTTTTCTTTTTACAACGAATTCAATCTTCTGCAGGTTATTTAAATTCATTTAACCTTTCAGAAATAACTTACAATAGGATTGGTGATAATATTTACTATTATTCCGAAATTCTTCGAACTTTTTTTATGGAAATGAAAAGTACCGAATTGTGGTTTGGTGCTATTTTAGGCTCTGCTGTGCTAACTTTTTTCATTACAGGATTAATCATTTCATTTAACAACAAACCTAGTATTAAAGAGTGGCTTACTATTGTTTACTTTGGTGTTTTATGTATTTATCCCTATCAAAATTCGGGCTTTCGTTTTTTAATTCCAATTATCCCTTTAATAACTTATTACGCATTAACCGCTGTAATTAAGCTCAACATAGGTAAAGGAGGTGTTATTCTTGTGATTATCATTGCATTAGTAATGTTTTTACAATATAAGACACATCTTAAACAAATACAACAAAGTGTTGATATTATTCAAGATGGACCATACGCTCCAAATGTTGTAACTGCATTTAATAAAGTTAAAGAAATTACAACATCCGAAGATGCTATCGTATTTAATAAACCTAGGGTTCTATACCATTACATACATCGAAAAAGCATGTCGCATAAGCCAAACAGTTCAATTAACGAAATGGAACAGCAGTTTTCGGTTTATAATCCAAATTATTTTTTAATATATTCAAGCTTACCCGATGCTTCATTAGAAAAATATGTGGTCGAAAAAAAGGATCAAATTACGTTAATTTGGCAGGACGATTATTTCAGATTATTCAAAAAAAAATAAAATTTCATTTTTTTGTAAACGGAAGAGTAAAGAAAAATTCAGTTTTACTATTTTCAACTGAGTTAACTCCGATTTTTCCACCATGTTTTAGAACAAACTCTTTACATATTAATAAACCTAGACCTGTACCTTTTTCGCCCTGTGTACCTTGTTTTGAATAAGTCGAACCTTTAACAAAAAAAGATTTTAGATGCTCTTTTGATATACCTATACCGTAATCGATTACCGAAAAAACATGAAATACATCTGTTTTTGAATAATTTATTTCAATAACACCTTTATTAAACGAATATTTATAAGCATTTGTAATTAAATTAATTAACACGTTACGCATCATTTGTTCGTCGCAGGTTACAAATGTTTTAAATGGAATATTATTTTTAACCTTTAGATCCTTTTGATTAAGCATAATTTGCAGTCCAACAATTAATTTTTCAACTAATTGATGAAAATCAATTTGTTCGGGAAGAAAATTCAAGCGATTTTGTTCAGACAAGGACCACTGTAGCGTATTTTCTAAGAGATACTGAATATTTTTTGTACTTAGCAATATTTTTTCGATATACTCCTTTTTTTTATCTTCTGTAAAGGTATCGTAAAACTTATTCAACATTTCGGCCATTCCAAGCATAGCACTAAACGGATTTTTTAAATCGTGAGCCATTATAGAAATTAGCTTATTCTTTTCATCATTTAGTTTCTCGAGTGCTTTCGCATTTTTTTTGGTTTTTTCTTCATTTTTTTTTCTTTCGGTAATATCGCGAACTACACCAATGTATAAATCTTTATAAAAAATATTACCTTTAATTTTTGAAACTTGTGCCGAATACCAAAAACTCACATTATTCATTACAATTGGATAGTCGTATGACTGTGATTTGCCAGTTTGGTTTATTTTTTTAACTGCTTTTAGCTGCAATTTAGCCACTTGGGGAGGTAATACATCTATCAGATTTTTACCTATAAAGAATTCTGGAGGAGTTAATAACCTTGAATTGTCCGATTGCAAATAATCGACAAAATATCCTTCCGAATCAAAAATAAATATCATGTCCTGAAGTGAGTTTAAAACACTTTTTATTTTATTTTGCTCAATTATTAGCTCCTCTTGTGCTTTTTTCTTGTCAGTAATGTCTCTAAAAATGCCAATTGTTTCTACGAATTTCCCACTTTCATCAAATTTAGGAGTTGCCGTTACAACAATAAAACAAGGCTTTTCATCTACTCTTCTAATTTGCAATTCATACAAACTACTTTCGCCATGCTTTCGCTTTGAAGTTTCTGTTTTTATGAATTCAATATTTTCAAATGTTAAAAACTCTTTCAAATTGCGACCAATTAAACTATCAGGATAACATCCAAAAATTTTACTAGCAACTGTATTTGCATATCTAAAATTCTCATTTTCGTCTAAAATTCCAATTCCGTCGGTTTGTAGTGAAATAATACTCTTTAAATCGTCTTCAACTAAATAATCTTTTGAAATTGAACTATTTAAAGTATATGATTTAATTAATTCTACCACCTTAAAATCGGGTAAACTGTTTAATATATAGACCGATAATTGATACAAAACTGGTTTTCCAATGCTACTAACTAAAGTAATATGTTTTTGGATTGCTTTTTTTTGATTTGAGTTAATTGATTCTACTACTTCAATTTGATTATTTTTGCTTACTATGTTAATAAAATCTTCAAAAGTACATGGACAAGATATCGATTTTTCATACCCTAAACTCTTTAAAATACAATCATTGTGATAAACAATCCTTTTTTCGGAAAGACTCCAAACCATAACATTGTTAGGATTATTTTTAAATATCGAATCAACTACGTCAAAAAGTTTCATTATGAGAATTTATTAACAATATTTTTTCAAACAATTCCTACAAATAAACGATTTTTTTTTAAACAAGTTCCAATTTTAACAATTTTTTTTTGAAAAAAAATACAAATTGAATATTTCAAATTGCAAAACGAATATAAATTATAAAATATATCTGCTAATTGCTTTCAAATTATAGCTTAAAAACACTTACTTATGTCAAAGCAAAATACAATTTATCAAGAATTTGTTTGAAATTACAAAAAATTTTATAAAAAATCAAAATAATGTTTTATATTTGCATCGTAATTAAATTATTTTACTACCTAATTATTATTATTATGCCTATCGGAGTTATTAAATTCTTCAATGAAAGTAAAGGTTATGGTTTTGTATGTGAAGACGAAACCAAAAATGAAATTTTCGTACACGTAACAGGTTTAAACGAAAAAGTATCTAATGACGATCGCGTTGAATTCGACATAGTTGAAGACAAACGTGGTAAAAAAGCAATTAACGTGAAAAAAATATAATTTTTTTCCTTATTACTTTAAAAGAGTTCTATGAAAATAGAACTCTTTTTGTTTAACTGTCTTTTGTCTTTAAATCAAAAAAATGAACTAATTTTAACATTCAATTTTTTAAAATGAATATACTTTTAGCTGAAAAAATCAGTAAAACATTTGGAGAAAAAAAACTATTCAATGATATAACATTTGGTATTGAAAAAGGTCAAAAGATTGCTTTAATTGCTCGTAATGGAACAGGAAAAAGCACTATTTTAAATATTATTGGTGGAAAAGAAATTCCCGACTCAGGACAAATTGTTCTTCGAAACGATATACGCGTCTCGTATCTTCAGCAAGACCCCGAGTTTGATCCCGAATCGTCGGTGTTAGACTTAATTTTTAGTAGTACTAACGAAACCATTAATGTTATTAAGCAATACGAAACATGCCTAATAAACATTGAAAAATCGATAAATAATGAGGTTCCGGAAATATTTGAAGAAATAGTTCGTAAAATGGATCATTTGGATGCATGGAATTATGAAAATTCAATTAAACAAATTTTGGGAAAATTTAAAATCACTGATTTAAGTCAAAAAGCTAAAGAGCTTTCAGGTGGTCAAAAGAAAAAAATCTCCCTTGCATCGGCATTAATAAACGAAGCGGATATTTTAATTTTAGACGAACCTACCAATCATTTAGATATTGATATGATTGAATGGTTGGAAGAGTTTTTAAAGAGACCCAATTTATCGCTACTAATGGTTACGCACGATCGCTATTTTTTAAACAAAGTTTGTAACGAAATAATTGAACTTGAAAATGGTCAATTATACAGATATAAAGGGAACTACGAATATTATTTAGAAAAAAAAGATGAGCGAATAGAAAACGAAAAAACCGAAACCGAAAAAGCTCGTTCGCTATATAAGCGTGAATTGGATTGGATGCGTAAAACACCTCAAGCCAGAACTACAAAGTCAAAATCACGCATCGATTCGTTTTACGAACTTGAAGAAAAAGCATTTAAAACACAATCCCAAGAAATGAAATCGTTTGGCGTAACCAGCGAGCGTATTGGAAACAAAATATTGGAAATAAACAATTTGCATTTTTCTTACGAAAATAAGAAAATTATAAACGATTTTACATACACTTTAAAAAAAGGAGAACGAATTGGCATAGTTGGTTCAAATGGTTGTGGAAAATCAACCCTATTAAAACTTGTGAGCGGTTTATTAAAACCAAATGCTGGAAAAATATCAAAAGGTTCAACCGTAAAGTTTGGATATTATTCGCAAGATGGGCTTCAGGTTGACGAATCGAAGCGTTTAATTGATATTTTAAAGGAACATGCTGAATTTATTCGGCTTAAAAATGGAAAAGAAATTTCAGCTTCGGTATTTTTAACCTACTTTGGATTTTCTCATACAACTCAATGGAACTATTATGACAATTTAAGTGGTGGCGAAAAACGAAGATTTCATTTACTATTAACATTATCTAAAAATCCAAATTTCCTGTTACTCGACGAACCTACCAACGATTTTGACATCGAAACAATGAATACACTTGAAGAATTTCTATTAGAATTTTATGGCTGTGTTTTAATTGTTTCGCACGATAGATTTTTGTTGGATAAAGTGGCTGATCATTTATTTGTTTTTGAAGATAACGGAATTATAAAAGATTATTATGCTTCGTATTCACAATATCGTACAGAAAAAAAACGAGAATTAAATAAACAAAAAAAGGCATCTATTCCTATAAATGAAAATGTTGAAAAAACTCCAAATCGTCAACCATTAATTAAAAAGCGAAGCTACAAAGAAGAACAAGAATATCATAAATTGGAACAAGAAATTGCTTCGTTAGAAATAAATATTCAAAAGCTAATAGAATTACTAAATTCTGGCGAAACAATTAGTGAACTACTTGTAAAGTGGTCGAAAGAGTACGAAGAATCGCAAGAATTAATTGATATCAAAACTAATCGCTGGATTGAATTGGATGAAATTGGAGGTTGAAAAAAGGCTTATTTTTTTGAAGATAAGCATTTTTTCATTTGTTACTATTTTAAACCTAACTATTGAGGCTAAAAACTGGCGGGTATTTCGGGGTGCTGCTGAAAAAGTGTAATTAGCTAATTTATAATCAACCTCCATGGAATTTTGTAATATTATACTATATTGAATTATTAGATAGTCTAATAATTTGCATTATGATGAGACCACCACTGCTGTTAAAAAATTCCTCTCCGTCAGCCGACGGATCGGAATGAGGAATTTAAACCGCCTTTGGAGGTTTTAGCCGCCGAAGGATGTCTCAACCTCATGAATTTATAAAGAGAATCTTTGGACTAATCTATAAATAAATATGGTATTAAATTACCAGTAATTTAATTTATAAGGGAAAATATTTATCATCTCGCCCGAATAATAAAACTCATAAGCAAGGGAGCCAAAAGTATAGTGTTTGCCATTTATAACAATTCTAGACCCTCCTACCGAAGGATTAGCTTTAGGTTTAGATACAATATAACCTAAATTATAGAGAGTGGCTAATATTTCGGGACGATATGAAATATCAAAACCTGCTTTTTTCCATTGTTCACGTATTTGCTTAACAATTAATGCAGCATATAAATACGAATAATAGTGATTTCGAGGATTTATAAGTCGATTATATCTTTCACTTGCAGTGTCGGCAGTATTGAAGTCGAGCAAATGTTCATAGCTTTTTCCTAAATAAAATTCAGAACTTGAATCTTTTAAAAATCGTTCAGTTTTTTTTGCAGTTTCTTCTTTAATTCCAGTAACTCCTAAGGAAAATTTAGTTTCAACAGATAAAATTTTTAAAGGATTAATTACCGTTTTAACCGTTTCGCGATTTGAGTTAAATAACCTCATTTGCTCACCAAGTAGCATGGCAACAATTAAACGAGGTTCAATTTTAACAACCCTAGCAACACTATCAATCGTTGCGGAATCTTTTTTAACCGCAATTTTAAATTCTTCCCACTCGATAATATTCATCCACTCGAATACATTTTTATCACTTTTTATTCGGTTTGGGTTTGCAACCGTACCCGTTTTTAAATCGTTATTAAATTCGGTACTATCAATTAATTCTAAACGAACTGCGGAGAACATTTTTTCGGCTATCCAAATGTTTTCGTGCATTAAATAAGCTCGGTTCAACTGCATCGCATTGTATGGATAATAATAATTTAAAATGTTCAAATTTTGATAAAATTTCGAAATTCTTGAAATATTATTGTTGGTTGTGTCATTTTTTGATAATTCATCGGCTTTAGCTATATCCTGAAAATAACGGTCGTTAAAATCAACTGCACCTGGGTCGTTAAAAATGTGCATTTTAATTGCAAAGTACGAAGCAGTTAAAATAAATCCCTCGGTAGCAAATAATAAAACTAATCCAACTATAGAATATCTAATATATTTATTTTTAAGAAGCTGTTTCATTTATTTTTTTTTCTTACGCCTATAACGTTAGGCATTTTTTTAAATTCAGTATTTTTATCCGTAGGGTATGATTTAGAAACATAACTTCCAAATTTTCCAAATGCTGTATCTTGAGTATTAATGTAAAATGAAGCTTCGGGACCACCCTCGAGATACATTGCTGTTTTAACTTGCAATGGTTTATGAAGCATAAAATCAATCATTTCGTTGGGTGAATAGGGCGAACGAGTAAAAAACACCAATACATTATTATCTTTATCAATAGCTAAAAATGTCATACTACATTTTAAACGATTTTTAGGGCTCCAATAAACTGCTTCACTTTTATTACTAATCAACCTAATCGACTGAATAAAACATTGATATTCGTTTTCAAAATCCTCAAATTTTTCATTTTCGAGGTCAATAATTCGGAATATAGGTATTCCCGTTTTAGTGGGATTAAAAGCCAAAAGAGCATTAAAACCACCTTTAAAAATTGGATTATTAATATGTGCTTTATTTCTCATAAACCCTGTTGCTTTATAACGATTTGCTAATGAGTACATGCCAGCATTTACTGCAAAAAGCAATTTTTTTTCGGCACACCATTCGGGTAAGGTTTTAAAAACAGAATCGGTTTGCGAAGCAATAATTAAATCAAAATTATAAAACGAAGGTATAATTTTTATAACGGATATTTTAGAGTCTGCAATTTTAGATTGACGTGGTCCGTTAATTACTGAATAATAAATTCCATCATCAAATTTTAACCATTTAACAGGCAATCTTTGAGCGATAGAAGAAGAGATAAATAGAAAGCTAATTATCAAAAATTTAAATGACTTCATGTAATTATTTTGATTGATATTTAATCCAAATTTGAGACAAAGATACAAATTTTAACACGCATTAAACACTATTTAAAATATTTTTAAAATTCTTTTATTTATTTGATAATCCGATATTTATGTTTTATTTTTAATATAATGAACCTCCATTATTTACGACAATATTAAAATATGAATTAAACATGAACATTGTTAAACTGTAAAACACTAATAAAATAATATTTGGACTAATATTAAGCATGGAGTAAACTTTGAAATTGCAAAAATTAAGTGATTTCAATGAATTCTATGTAAATATTATTAATTTTGCAGTTGATGAAAAAAGAGAATTCTCATTATTTAAGCCACCCAATTTTTTCTATCATCGGTATCTGTTCCGATGAACTTGGACTTGAATCATACGTTGTAGGTGGATTTGTTCGCGATAGTATCATGAATCGAGGAACTAATGATGTTGATATTTTAGTAATTGGTAGCGGAATTGAACTTGCCGAAGCTGTGGCAAAAAAACTTAATGTTCAAGTTCACATATTTAAAACATTTGGTACTGCAATGCTTCAATATCAAGACATTGATATTGAATTTGTTGGAGCTCGAAAAGAGTCTTATCACTTTGATTCTCGAAAACCAGTTGTTGAAAATGGCTCACTCGATGACGACCAAAAACGAAGAGATTTTACCATTAACGCAATGGCTATTGGCTTGGACCATAATAATTACGGAAAATTACTCGACCCATTTAATGGAATTTTTGATATTGAAAATAGAATTATTAGAACTCCTTTAGACCCCAAAATTACTTTTTCGGACGACCCGTTAAGAATGATGCGTGCTATTAGATTTGCAACTCAGTTAAATTTTAGTATTCAAGAACAGACATTTGAAGGAATAAAAAGCCAATCTAAGCGAATAAAAATTATTTCGTCGGAACGAATTACCGAAGAATTAAATAAAATAATTTTGAGTAGTAAGCCATCAGTAGGTTTTAAGCTGCTTGATGAAACCGGAATTTTAGCCATTATTTTTCCAGAATTAGAAGCTCTTAAAGGAGTAGAAAATATTGAAAAATTTGGACATAAAGATAACTTCTATCATACACTGCAAGTACTCGACAACATTGCAAATGGCACGAATGATTTATGGTTACGATGGTCGGCTCTTTTGCATGATATTGGAAAACCAGCTACAAAAAAATTTATTCAAGGCATCGGTTGGTCGTTTCATCAACACGAAATAGTAGGTTCAAAAATGATTACTTCCATATTTAATCGATTTAAACTACCATTAAATGAAAAATTAAAGTACGTTCGTAAATTGGTTTCGCTCCACCTCCGCCCTATTGCTTTAGTTGAAGAACATGTTACCGATTCGGCAATTCGTCGCCTATTATTTGATGCTGGTGATGATATCGATGATTTGATGTTGCTTTGCGAAGCGGATGTAACGTCTAAAAACCCTGAAAAAATTAAAAAATTTTTTAAAAATTTTCAAGTTGTACGGCAAAAATTAAAAGAGATAGAAGAAAAAGACAAGCTCCGTAATTGGCAACCTCCTATTAGTGGCGAAATGATTATGGAAACATTCGGATTACCCCCATGTAAACAAGTTGGAGTTATTAAACAACAAATATGCGATGCAATTCTCGACGGACATATAAATAATAATTTTCAAGAAGCGTTTGATTACATGATATCAATTTACTCGAATAATGAAAAAAAATAGATTTATTTGCTGCAAAATTTAATTATTCATACTTATTTCTTAATTTTATAAAAATTTCAAGTATGTGTTTCGTATTTTTTTCAATTAAATCAATTCCATTAAAGATAATCAACGTAGCCATACTTTTTTTAGTTTTTTCATTTTTCAGTTTCAGTCAAAAAACATTTTCCCCTGTTTTTGATAAAAATGAATATCTAGAACTAATGAAAATTTCGTCGCAACAATACGATTCAACCTATCGACCTAATGGAATTCCAAAACCCGAAAAGTTTAAATTATATTATCGTTCGGCAGAAATAGGATTTTCAAATTTATGGGATTTATGGCTAAGCGACGATTCCTCGGCTGTTATAAGTATTAGAGGAACAATTGGCACTTCAAAATCGTGGTTATCAAATTTATATTCTGCTATGTTGCCTGCCCAAGGAGCTGTATTATTACCAAATCATTCTACTGAAACCTCATACAAGCTGGCAAGCGATAAAAAAGCATCAGTTCATTCAGGATGGCTTTTTAGCATGTTAATTCTTGCCGAAGAAATTGTTCCAAAGCTTATCGGAATTAGTAAATTGGGATACCAAAAAGTATTTATTTTCGGACATAGTCAAGGTGGAGGAATAGCCTTTTTACTTCGTTCGTACTTAGAATACATCAAAGAGTCAGAACCTTTGTTAAAAAATTTCAAATACAAAACCTATTGCAGTGCAGCCCCAAAACCAGGAAACTTGTATTATGCTTATGATTATGAATGGCTAACTCGTGATGGGTCGGCTTACAACGTTGTTAATGTTGCAGACTGGGTTCCCGAAGTCCCTTTTAGTATTCAAACCACTCGAGATTTTAACGAAGTGAATCCTTTCACAAATATTAAAAAGGAATTACGAGAGCTTCCTTTTCCGTATAGTATGGTGTTAATTTCGTATTATAACAAAATTGATAAGTCGTCAAAAAAAGCATCAAAAAAACAGCTCAACGTTTTAGGTAAAAAAACAGCAAGCATAATCCATCGACAACTAAAAGGATTTGAAGCACCTCCTACTTATTTTTCTTCATCAAACTATTGCCGAACAGGCAACTCAATTATTTTAAAAGGCGACTCATTATATTACGAACGATTTGCTGCAAAACCTGGAAAGTACTTTACCCATCATAGTTTTAGTGCGTACTATTACTTATTAAATATTGCATATCCAAACTAAATATAAACATCATGAAACGATTTTTCTTACTTATTTTAGTTCTTACTTTTATTCCATTTGTTGTAGATTCACAAACAAACATCAAGCTGCCAAAGCCAAAAACCGATGGTGGAATGCCATTAATGGAAGCGTTATCTAAACGTCAGTCCCTTCGCAATTTTGACTCAACAAAATCAATGAGTCTTGAAACCTTGTCCAATTTACTTTGGGCAGCAAACGGAATTAATCGCCCAGAATCGGGCAAACGAACGGCTCCATCAGCTGTTAATTGGCAAGAAATTGAAATTTTTGTTGCTTTAAAATCGGGTATTTACTTTTTCAATCACAAAACGAATGAATTAGAAGTAATATCGCAAGGTGATTATCGAAAAGATATGGGAAAACAAAATTTTGTTGGAGACGCATCGGTAGTATTAATTTTTGTATCTAACCACGATAAAATGGAAGGTGCAAGCGAAAAAGCAATGGAGTTTTATGGAGCAACTGATTGTGGCAACGTAAGCCAAAATGTGTATCTATTTTGTGCTTCGGAAAATTTAGCTACTGTGGTTTTAGGAATGATTGACCGCGAAAAAATATCTAAATTATTAAAACTTAAGGATTCTCAAAAAGTAATTTTAACACAACCAGTGGGTTATTCAAAATAGATTATTGAGATATTTTAACTCAGGAAGTTGATATTTATTGAAATTAAGTTCATATAAATAATTTTATTAAAAAAACAATGCTAGATTTTTTCTCACAGTTTTCATCTGAATTTTCATTACCACTTAAAAATCCTGTACTAATTTTTGCATTGGTTTTAATGATTATTTTATTAACTCCTATTTTGCTTAAAAAATTAAATGTTCCTTCCATTGTTGGATTAATTATATCAGGAGTAATTATTGGTCCTTTCGGATTTCACGTACTTGAACAAAATGCAGCGGTTGAACTTTTCTCAACAATTGGACTCCTATATATTATGTTTATTGCCGGCTTAGACCTTGATTTATCGCAATTTAAATCGTATAAATACAAAAGTTTAGTGTTTGGATTTTTTACATTTATTTTTCCATTTAGCATTGGTTTCCCTGTTTGTCATTATTTATTAGGTTTAAGCTTTAATGCTAGTATTTTAACTGCCTCAATGTTTTCAACTCACACCTTAGTTTCGTATCCAATTATTAGCAAATTAGGAATAACAAAAAATCAGGCAGTAGCCATTACAATTGGTGGTACAATTATTACCGACACTGCGGTATTACTTATCCTTGCCATTGTATTAAATAATCACATTGGAAATTTAAACGAAGCCTTTTGGCTTAGAATGTCGATGTCGATTATAATTTTTGTAGGAATAATGTTTTTCATTATCCCAAAAATTTCTAAATGGTTTTTTCAAAAACTAGAAAGCGAAAAGCATTCACATTACATTTATGTGTTATCGGTGGTTTTCTTCTCAGCGTTTTTATCACAAGTTGCTGGATTAGAACCAATTATTGGTGCCTTTATTGCTGGTTTAGCATTAAACAAATTAATACCACAGTCATCTGCATTGATGAATCGAATAGAATTTATAGGGAATTCTCTTTTTATACCTTTCTTTTTAATTAGTGTAGGTATGGTAATCGATATTACAGTAGTTTTTGAAGGACCATACGCCATTATAATGGCAATTGTTTTATCGGCTGTAGCCTTATTAGGAAAATGGCTTGCTGCATTAATAACTCAACTAATTTTTAAATATTCTTCGTACCAGCGAATGTTAATTTTTGGTTTAAGTAGTTCGCATGCTGCCGCAACATTAGCAGTAATTTTAGTAGGATATAACTACAATATTTTAGATATAAATGTTTTAAATGGCACCATAATTTTAATTCTTATAACATGTGTTGTTTCTTCATTTGCCACTCAAAAGGCGAGTAAAAAAATAATTATTCATTCTAATGACGATAATATTAACGAAATTGTTGAATACAAAGTTGGTGAACATCTGATGATTCCATACACAGATAATAGTAATTTTGATAAACTACTTAATTTTGCTATGCTTACAAAGTCGAAAAAATCGCCTTTTCCCATTTCAATTTTATCAATAGTTCCAAATGATGACGAATCTGAAACTAACATTTTAAAAGCAAAAATGAGTTTCGAGAAAATAACTTCTCAAGCATCGGCTCAAGAAGTTAAGGTTAACTTTATAGCCGCAATTGACCATAATCCAGTTGGGGGTATTGTACGAACATCGCGTGAAATAATGGCAGATATAATTTTTATCGACTGGAGTGAAAAAGTTGGTGTTGTTGATTACATTCTAGGTGAAAAAACAGCAGCAATTTTAAAAAATAGTGAAAAAACAATTTTTTTAACAACAATTACAAAACCATTAGTTTCACACAATAAAATTGTTTTATTTATTCCTCCATTGTCCGAAATTGAACACGGCTTTTTATTATTGATGGAAAAAAACACAAAAATTGCGAATGAATTATCAATTCCATTGGTTGTTTTTTGTAACGAAAAAACCAAAAATACATTAAAATCTATGTTTTCAAAAAATCGCTGGCACGCTACAGTTAAATACGAAAATTTTGAAGATTGGGAAGACTTTTTAGTACTATCTAAATTTATTGATGAAACCGATTTAATAATTTTAGTTTCTTCGCGTAGAGGAGCCGTTTCATATTTTCAACAAGTGGAAACCATACCCACTAAAATACGAAAATATTATCCCGAAAATAACCTTATTATTTGCTTTCCTAAATTATTATCAAAACAAGAGCTCACTCATATTGGAAATGTTGATTTAAGCACTCCAGGTGTTATTAATACTGGTATTGAAACGATTCAGAAGATTGGTAAAGGAATTGAGGATTTACTTAAAAAATAAACAGTTTAACCCCAATTAATCATTAAACATCATTCAATATTATTTCATCTTTTTTGAATCATTTTTCTTTTCAAGCATTGGAACAAACCTAAACGAGCCATTGTCCTTTTTTAAAATTTCTGTTTCTGATATTTTTTCAAGAGTAACCATCTGTTGAATATCGTCTCCTACAGGAATCACCATAATTCCACCAACTTTTAATTGAGATATCAATGCTTCGGGTACAAATGGAGCACCACATGTAACAATAATTTTATCAAACGGAGCAAAAGTTGGCAAACCTAAATATCCATCGCCAAAAAAAGTTTGAATTCGATAATTTAATTGAGCAAAAAATTGTTTTGATTTTACATAAAGTTCTTTTTGACGTTCGATGGAGAAAACTTTTGCCCCCATTAAAAACAAAATAGATGCTTGATAACCTGAACCAGTACCTATTTCTAATACCTTATCTCCTTTTTTAATATTTAATAATTGTGTTTGAAAAGCAACGGTAAATGGCTGTGATATTGTTTGCCCAGCAGCAATTGGAAATGCTTTGTCTTGATATGCAAATTCAACAAATGATGAATCCATAAAGTAATGACGTGGAAGTTTTTCCATTGCTTCAATAACAAGTGTGTCTGTAATTCCTTTGAGTTTAATTTCTTCCACTAACTTTTTTCGTAACCCTTTGTGTTTGAACGAATCGGCAAATTGTAGCATTTTAAATTTGATTATGTGAGAAAAAATATTTTCTTTTGCAAAAGTAACAAATGTAAAATCATTTTCAACAACTATGATAACTATTGGAGTTTTAGGAGCTGGACATTTAGGAAAAATACATTTAAAATGTATTAAAGAGAGTGAATATTTTGATTTAATAGGATTTTACGACCCCGATATTAATTTATCCAATGAAGTACATTCTGAATTAGGTATTCGACGATTTGAAACTGCCGAAGAATTAATGGATAATGTACAAATTGTCGACATAGTTACACCAACAGTTGCTCATTTTGATTTAGCCGAAAAAGCTATTAAAAAAAGCAAACATGTATTTATCGAAAAACCAATTGTAGCTACACCTCTTGAAGCTCGCAAATTAGTTTCCCTTGCCATCGAAGCGGCTGTAAAAGTTCAAGTTGGTCATGTTGAGCGATTTAATCCAGCATTTTTAGCCGCTAAACCTTATATTAATAATCCAAAATTTATTGAAACTCATCGGCTTGCAATGTTTAACCCACGCGGCACTGATGTTCCGGTAGTATTAGATTTGATGATTCACGATATTGATATTATTTTAAGCGTTGTTAAATCGGGAATTAAACGAATTAGTGCCAATGGTGTGGCGATTGTTTGTGATACACCCGACATTGCTAATGCTCGCATTGAATTTGACAATGGTTGTGTTGCAAACCTAACTGCAAGCAGAATATCAATGAAAAACATGCGAAAAAGTCGTTTTTTCCAAAACGACGCATATATTTCGGTGGATTATCTTGACAAAAAATCGGAAATTATCCGTATGAAAGATGTTGATCCAAATCAGGACGACCCTTTTGCAATGGTTTTAAACCTTGGAAACAAAGGACAAAAACAAATTTATTTTCAAACACCCGAAATAAAATTAAGTAATGCCATTAAAACCGAGCTCGAAACGTTTGCTTTGTGTATCATAAATAACACCTCCCCTTTGGTTACGCTACAAGATGGTTGTAATGCTATCGAAGTAGCATACCAAATTATTGAAAAAATTGAAAAATAATTTCATTAGTTTGAAATAAAATACAATAACAATCGTTAGTCAATAAACTTATTTTGCAAGCCATTATGTCAAAATTTTACAATATCTTTCTATTCATTTCCTTATCTCTTCTTATTTTTTTAAATTCTTGTGAAATAATTAATCCTGATGAAAAAGCACCTGCATTTATAAAAGTTGACTCGGTAAAATTAGTAACCGATTACAGTGCCGAGGGAAGTAGTTCTCATAATATTGTTGATATCTGGCATTATGTAAACGGAGAAATTTTAGGAGCATTTAATTATCCATCTCGAATCCCAAGCTTAATTACAGGAAATGTAATTTTAAATACACAAGCTGGAATTAAATTAAATGGTGTGTCCGACACTCGGGTTCCGTATCCTTTTTATAAATCATACATCGATACAGTAATTCTTACACCTGGAAACATACTCGAGGTTTATCCTGTTTTTTACTACGACCCTTCTGCTCAATTTTCGTGGATTGAAGATTTTGAAGCAGCCGGCATTTCACTCGAAAAAACCTTAATTAGCGATACAACCATTAACGAAGTGTCAAATGCTGATGAAATTTTTAGAAATACTCAGGATTTAAGCGAAATTAATCGCTACTCGGGCTTAGTTCATTTAAAAGGAGATGTTGAAACATTCGATATTCAAACTATTGATAAATTTGTTTTGCCTAAAAATGGGAATTATGTTTTCTTAGAACTAAATTATAAAGTTTCCACCAATGTTGTTGTTGGTTTAATTGCAAATTATTCGAGTTCAATAAAAAAATATCCAATTGTAATTTTAAATCCAACAACTACATGGAAAAAAATATACATCAATTTAACCTTGGTTGTTAGTCGCGAAACTACCGCTCAAAACTTTCAAGTGTATTTTACAGGCACTAAAGATGCAAACCACTCAGAAGACAAACTATATTTTGACAACATTAAACTAATACACAACCGCATTCAATAATATTTATGAACAAAAAAAAGCAGGTAATAAAATATATTGCTATTGACTACTTAAGTGCTCTTGCTGCTTGGTGTGTGTTTTTTGTGTATCGTAAATATAATGTAAATACAAAAATTTTTGAACATTTTTCCGAAAACATTCTATCCGACAATAATTTTTATATCGGAATAATCTTGATTCCAATATTTTGGCTAATTATCTATACTTTTTCGGGATATTATCGAAAAATATATCGAAAATCGAGATTAAAAGAGCTTGAACAAACACTTTTTGTTACTCTTATTGGTACATTAATCATATTTTTTGCAATAATCCTCGACGACATCATTATTTCGTATCGAAATTATATAGAGTATTATCTTTTTCTTTTCTCAACTCATTTTGCTTTTACTTACATTCCTCGCTTTATTATTACTTCATACACTGTTCGTAAAATTCATAAAGGAATAATAGGTTTTAATACTATTTTGGTTGGCAGCGATGAGGTAGCTCTTGAAGTTTTTCAAAGAGTTAAAAAACAAAATGTCCAATCGGGGAATAAATTTATTGGATATGTTTATTTAAATAACGAAAATCCCCATATAATCGATAAATACCTACCTTGTTTGGGTGAAATTACTGAACTAAAAGAGATTATTGTAAACAATGATATTGAGGAAGTTATAATTGCAGTTCAGAATGGGAAACGCAAATATTTAGAACAAATATTTGCGGTAATTGAAAACACAAATGTTGTAATTAAAATTATCCCTCAAATTCAAGACATTTTATTGGGGTCGGTTAAAATGACATCGGTATTGCAGGAGCCTTTAATACAGATATTTCAGGATTTAATGCCCGAATGGCAAAAACAAATTAAACGGCTAATGGATGTTTTTTTGTCTTGTTTAGCTATTATTTTTCTTTTACCAATGTATCTATTTTTAGCCATTGGGGTAAAACGGACTTCCAAAGGGCCTATTTTATATAAACAAACTCGAGTTGGGTTAAAAGGCAAACCATTTTCGATTTTAAAATTTAGGTCAATGTATGTCGATTCGGAAAAAGACGGTCCTCAATTGTCATCTAAAGAAGATTCACGAATAACTTCTTTTGGTAAATTTATGCGAAAAATGAGATTAGATGAGTTACCACAATTTTTTAATGTCATAAAAGGCGAAATGTCGTTAGTTGGTCCTCGTCCTGAAAGACAATTTTATATTGACCAAATTATTAAAATTGCTCCACATTACCGATTATTACATCGCATAAAACCCGGAATTACATCATGGGGGCAAGTAAAGTACGGCTACGCCGAAAATGTTGAACAAATGATTGAACGATTAAGATATGATTTAGTATATCTTGAAAACATGTCGTTGCAAATGGACATAAAAATTTTAATTCATACTGCCTTAATAGTTTTACAAGGACGCGGTAAGTAATTTAAAATAAACACTTTAACATTTATCTTTTGTTTTAAGCCATAAATTTTTAAATTATATCAAAATAAATTTATCTCTCCTATAAATTTATATAAATTTGCAATCTATTTTAAAAAATTTAAAAATGTTTGGATTAGATTTAGGATTAACCATTTTGCTCATAATTTGTGTATTAGCCGTTGGAGCTTTTGAATTTATAAATGGGTTTCACGATACGGCTAACGCGGTGGCAACAGTAATTTATACCCGTTCTCTAAAACCCCAATCGGCAGTTATTTGGTCGGGATTTTGGAATTTTGTAGGGGTAAATATTGGAGGCATTGCAGTAGCCATTGGTATCATAAATTTATTACCAATGGAAGCATTAATCGACCAAAATGTTTATCATAATGTAGCCATGGTTTTAGCCCTATTACTTACCGCAATAATATGGAATTTAGCTACTTGGTATTTTGGTATACCTTGTTCAAGTTCTCATACATTAATAGGGTCGATTTTTGGAGTTGGCTTAGCATTTATGTTTATTAGCGAAACAGGCTCAATTGCGTTAAATTGGAAAAAAATGGCTGATGCAGGTTTGTCGCTATTAGTCTCTCCAATTTTTGGTTTAGGATTAGCATTACTATTAATGTTAGTTTTTAAAAAAACAATTAAGAAAAAAAGATTTTTTTTACCAGCCGATCCAAACAAAAAACCACCATTTTGGATTCGTTCGCTTTTAATTTTGTCCTGCTTTAGTGTTAGTTATTCGCATGGTTCAAACGATGGACAAAAAGGAGTAGGTTTAATGATGATAGTGTTAATTAGCCTTTTACCTGCAAAATTTGCCATTGACCACTCTAAAAATTTGAGCAACATGGTTGGAAATACACAAGTTATTTCATACTATTTAAACAAAATTGATACAATAAATCTTGATGATAAAAACTTAGTTTTACTTAACACTATTAAAAAAGATGTTGATGAAATTAATCACCTTGTAATCGGCAATATCATCACTTCGGATATTGAAGAATCTAAACGCTTTCAAGTGCGTACAGATATTATAACCATATCTCGTTCACTCGAAAAATTGTTAAGCAATGATGAAATTGTTAAAAACTCAAAATTCTCATCAAATGATATAGCACGACTAAAATCGAATATTAGTGAATTAAAATCCTTTACCGAATTTGCTCCTTGGTGGGTTATTCTTTTTATCTCTGTTTCTTTGGGTTTAGGAACCATGATCGGCTGGAAACGAATAGTAACTACCATTGGCGAAAAAATTGGCAAAAGTCATCTTTCGTATGCCCAAGGTGCAAGTGCTCAAATTGTTGCTGCAAGTACTATTTCAGCTTCTTCACTACTTGGTTTGCCAGTAAGTACCACACACGTCCTTTCATCAGGCATTGCTGGCACTATGATGGCCGAAGGTGGTGCTGGTAATTTACAAGGCAAAACAATTAAAAACATTGCTATTGCATGGATTATTACTATTCCCGTAACTATTGGACTTTCTTGTGGTTTGTTTTTATTGTTTCGCTTGTTTGTAATTTAGTTGTATTACAAAATTTAAAAAATAAAACTCACTTCCCTACTACCAAAATAATTAACGTAGCCATCAGACGTTTATTCAGACTATAAAAAAGACCTAAACGATTGTTATTATAAATTATCTTTAGCATTAATAAAATATTATAAAAAATCAAATCTATATTATTAATTAACTTTCAAGTAACAATAAAATCACATCTAACTATTGACAAAGGTTTAATTTTGTTTTATATTTGCAAGCAGGAAAATTAAAATTATTAATTATGAGAAGCATTCCCCCCCCCCCCCCCAAGTTTAAATTTCGTTCAGCAAAAGCCCTATCAAAGCGAAAAACTCACATTTAAATCAACTTCTGTTGATTATGTAAAAATTAAATTTTTAATAATTTTTATGTTATCAGTTTTTTCATCTAATATTTCAACATTTGGACAATTAAGAGATTGTGCAGCAACTGGAGTATGCTTTGAAACAGCAAAGTTACTCTATGACCCTGGTGATAGTACATGGACTTATCATAATTATGAATATAATTGTTGCCCTTTGAGGTACTATTCTCAGCCACAAAACCCACCATTTTGTCAATTAGTTGAACTTGAAGCATGCGAATGTATAAGAAATATTTATATTAGTGGGTGTTTAGAAGGCAACATAACTGTTAAATTATATGATAAAGACAGTATTTTTATTCGAAATTTAGCTACAAACATTCAAAGTGATAGTTTATTTAATAATGGCTGTATGAGTATTGATGTTGCGGGACTTTATTTTATCAAAGTTGAATTTACTATTGCTAATCAAACAACTGTTTACGGGTGGTATACCATCAATGTAGTTAACGGGACAAATAACTTGAATGAATTAAATATTCAAACACCAACTGAAATTTGTTTAGGACAAAACCTTTGCACAAACATTAGTGGAGCAAATATTGAAATGGATTATCAAATTTTTTGGAATAATGTGTTAAAAATTTCTTCTTCAATAACTCCGCCTGCATCTTCTGCCAATTATTGCTTTGTACCACAATCAAATGGTGTTGGTGAATTAAAAATATTAGTTAAAAGTAATTGTGGAGATAGTGTTTTTTATACAAGAAGTGTAAATGTAAAATCATTCACAAATTTTACATATCCAAATCCAGTATATGTAAATCAACCTTTTAGTGTCAATTCAATTACATGGTGCAACGGACCAATTTCGGGTGCAACTTATGTTTGGAATTGGGGCGATGGTAGTGCAAACAGTTATACGCAACTACCTTCTCATACATACACAAATCCAGGCACATACAATATAACTCTTACCATTTCAAATTCAACAGGAAGTCAAACCATTTCGAAGCAAATACAGGTCAATTCATTACCAATTAAACCAACTGTTACTGGAAATTTCAATAATTGTAAACTTACAAATACATATACAATTACAAATGCACAAAATGGAACCACATATAATTGGTCTGCTACTTATTGTAACTCTATACCACCAGGCAGTTCTAGTTCAAAAACAATAACTTGGTTTAACAACGCTAATTTCCCAGACCCACCTTTACGCGACAGCATAAGAATAATATCAAATAACGGCTGTGCAGATACTTCTTATTTCAGAGTTTGGGAATGTTGTACAAAAGTTGGATCTTCCACATTTAGCGACACCATTTTTAAAAATGCTTTTTTTAATACAACGGTAATGCTAAATGGGATTATTACAATTGATTCAAATATAACTTGGAGTAGTAAAATAATTCAAATGGGACCAGAAGCTAAAATCATTATTAACTCACCATACAAACTAAAAATTCGCGTTTCTGAAATTTCTGCTGGCTGCAATTATATGTGGGATGGAATATATCCAATAACAACAGGAGAAATTGAAATTGACACTTCTACTGTGTCTGATGCTTATAATGCTATAGTATCTAATAACGGGGCAAAATATTCACTGTATGGAGCAATTTTAAATAAAAATTTGATAGGAATTTCAGTAAACAGCTATTCTGGCACACACCCAGGGTTAATTAGGAACAGTGTTTTTAGTTCGGTTGACGGTTTTGGAAATGCTTCAAATTTAATTAACCCTTACACAAGTAGAAGAGGAATTGCAGGAATAAAATTAAGTGGAATTAACGCAATAACTATTGGTAATAATTTAAGCACTTCATACATTAATACTTTTAAACATCTTGATTATGGAATATGGATTAACAGCTCAAATGCTACTGTATATAATAACTATTTTGGACCCTTCCCCAAAACATCGGGCTTTATACCCGATAATGGTTATGGAATATATGCCGACAAAGACGGAACAACAGCAAACACCATTAATGTTGGTAGTTTAAGCATTAACCGCTATTATTCAAATACATTTCAAAATTGTGCAGTTGGTATAAGGGCTGTTCATTCTTTTAATTTAAACGTATTACGAAATACTTTTAATTTGAATGATTTTGCTAATTTTATAACCGATAATTACGACCGTAACGTTGTATATAACACAAACACATTTACAAATAATCAAGTTGGAATTTGGTGTAATAATTTTGCTGGTACCACGCAAAATATATTAAACAATACCATGACAAATACCACAACAGGTGTTTATTTGAGCAATAATGTGGCAACACCAATTGTTGAAGTTGAAATTAGTGGAAATCGTTTTTCCTATTTAAATGGGACATCAACTTATAATTTGGCAAATGGAATAGGATTGACGAATGTACGAGGTTATAACGATTTTTATTTAGGAGAAAAAAAATCTCACATTTATGCAAATACAATTAATTTTGCTGGAGTTGATACAGCTGCAGGTATCGTAAGAAGCGGTATTAGAGTTGAAAATTCACCTTTTTGTTTTATTGAAAAAAATGCTGTTTCATACAGTATGGTATCAATTACCAGAGATGTTGTTGCAAACAATTTAAACGGGATAAATATTATTTTATCGGCAAATACCGAATTATGTAGCGATACTTTAATGTATTTGGGCAATGGAGTTAGGGTGCAAGGCAATTGTAACTATTCAAAGTTTATTTTGAATGTTTTTAAAAGAGCAAATGGATATGCAACAAATCGTTCGTATGGATTTAATTTTCAAAGTGCAACGGTCGGACCGCAAGGTTTTGTCAATTATCCCGATACAATAACATACGACAATGCTTTTGAACCTAATTATCCAACAGCGATAGCATATCGAGGTATTGGTAATATTGTTAATTCCGACAAGTGGTGGTATAAATTTAATAACACTAAGTATTGGTTTGATTATCCGAATAGGCAAATTGCAACAAATTATTTTAAAGATGTAAGGTATAATCCCATTGTTTCTTGTGGCTATTCATACGATGATGGAATGTACTTAGTTATGGATAATGAAAGTACATCCGAAACAAACGTAAGTGCTTATTTTGAAAATGAGACCGAAAACCGATATTTCGATCAATTTTATGCTTTGCAGAACAGTGTAAACAGTCAGGGCATCAATTTAAACGGAACTAGTAATAATGAATATAAAAACAGACTCTTATATATCAAGGTTAACAACTTAATCAATAATGGTGAATATATTAAGGCTGACTCATTAAACAATCTTATTGAACCGTTAAACTTGATTGAGCAAAATATGAAAACCGTAAATAAAATATATCTTCGTACGTGGGCTACTGGTAACTATAACATTCCCGAAGATGACTATAATACATTGCTGGAAATAGCTTGGCAAAACCCTTCAACGTCAGGTTATGGAGTAATAGGAGCATGGGTAATGACGCAAAGGTTTGATGCGATAAATAACGATAAAAAGCATACAAATATCAATCTCGTTCATATTGATTCTAAGATAAAATTATTTCCTAATCCGGCTAAAGATAAATTAACTGTCAGTGGTATTGAAAAGGTTAGTACAATTGCTATTAATAATGTTCTAGGGCATCTGATTCGAAAAATTGAGAATCAATCGGAAAATAACACGATAGAGGTATCTTTAAAAGGGATAGGTAAAGGGATTTATATTTTAAGTTTTTATGATATAAATGGTATAATAATTTACAACGAAAAATTAATTGTTGATTGATTTTTTATTATCTCGTAGTTGCCTTAATGGCAACTACGATTAACATTGAAAAATGAAGAAATATTTTATTTATTTATTTATTTTATTTTGCAACTGGATAAATGCTCAAAATTTAGTTCCAAATGCTAGTTTTGAGGATACTATTAAACTTTTTGAATATAGTACGGGCTATAGTGGTCGGCGTATTGACGATGGATGTAAATTCTGGTATGGTTCTGCTGGTGGGATACCTGATTATTTCCATTTAGGGTTCAATCAAGTAGATTCTGCAATTGGTTGGATAGAAGATGGAAATACTGCAAGTGGAATACCAAATAACTATTTTGCAAATAATTTATATCCCCGAACAGGAATTGCTTATGCGGGCATTAGTTTGCTTTTACAGCCTTATCCTAATAACAGTAACCCTGATACAACGGTATATTTGGACTCGTGTTTTTGGCGTGAAATATTAGGTGTAAACTTACTTTCTCATCTAATAGAAGGCAAATGTTATAAAGTACAATTATACCTACATGCAACATTCCGTCGTACTTCTTTGGCAACAGATGCATTTGATGTTTACTTTGCATCTTTACAAGACTTTAGTTACTACGATTACGGGTTAACTTACAATGATAGCCTAGATTATTTAATACCAGGTAGATGTGGTGCACTTTACAACTCATTTTTACATTTTTCACCACCCCAACTATCAACGCAAAGGGGACATTTTTATACAGATACCACTCGTTGGGAAAAAGTAGAATTCGAATATATTGCAGATGGTACAGAAGTTCAAATGAGTTTGGGATACTTAAGACCGAATTTATTTGAAGAATCTGGATTTTTGAGTTTTCCTATTACAAACCAAAATCTTTATGATCCAATTCATTTCAACTCCGTTTATCTATTCATAGATGACGTATCCGTTTATCCCTGCGATGCACTGGAGTATCCGGCAGATATTGGCATAGAAGATACGTGTATAAACAAGGGTTCGCCAATAGTGCTTGGCGGTTTGCCAAAAGAGGAGTATTTGTATTGGTGGTACGATAGCCACGATAGTTTAATAAGCCGGCAGAGCAGTATAACGGTTTATCCCACACAGGATACAAGTTTTGTATTGGTGCAAAAGGATTTTAAATTTGATGAAACACGAGATACAGTGCACATCAAAGTAGGTAATTGTCTGCCACTACCACCCGATTATAGCGGTTATGATTTTGCCATTTATCCCAATCCAAATTATGGCGATTTTCAGGTGCGGTTCAACACTGCAGTTCCCGAAGGAGCAGTGTTGGAGTTGTATGATTTGTTGGGACGTAAATTAGCAGAATACCCACTTTCGGGCAGTGGAAATATTGCTAACATAAATGGCATCGAAGTATCATCAGCAATTTATTACGCCACGGTTGTAGTGCCAAATAGTTTTAGAAAAAGTGTAAAAATGGTGATAATGAAATAATTCTCTTATATGAAAATTTGAAGATGATATGATTTGAAAATTAAACGGAGGTTGAGCCCGCCATGGCGAATAAAGCCCTCGAAACCGTATTTTAAATTTGAAAATTTGAAGATGAGATGATTTGAAGATTTGAAAATATGCTAATGATTTAATGTTCTAATTTTTAATTATGAAAATTTGAAATGCTGAAATACACACTTTTTTAAACACTACCAACACTGCAGTTTATTCCTAATGCAAAACTTGAGTAAAGACTGTTTACATTTTTTTTGAAAATATTGTTTAAATTATTTAGTAAACATACTGCTGTAATTCAAACATATACAATCTTTAACATTGAGGTAAACAAAACTTAATCTAAACTTAACATTGGATTGTGGATAATATTTATCTGCTTTATAAAATAAATTTAATTTTGCCGAACTAACAATTAAAATAAATTAAAATGTTTGGATTAGATTTAGGATTATCAATTTTACTTGTTTTATGTATTCTTGCAGTAGGAGCATTTGAGTTTATAAATGGGTTTCACGATACAGCAAATGCCGTAGCTACTGTAATATATACTCGTTCGTTAAAACCACAAACGGCAGTAATTTGGTCGGGAATTTGGAATTTTGTGGGAGTAAATATTGGTGGAATTGCGGTTGCAATAGGAATAATAAACCTTCTACCAATGGAAGCTTTAGTAGACCAAAACATATATCATAATGTTGCCATGATATTGGCTTTATTAATTACTGCCATTATTTGGAATTTAGCTACTTGGTATTTTGGAATCCCTTGTTCAAGTTCTCATACGTTAATCGGTTCAATTTTCGGCGTTGGTTTAGCATTTATGTTTATTAATCCCGATGGGGGTGTTGCATTAAATTGGAAAAAAGTTGCCGATGCTGGCTTATCTTTATTGGTGTCTCCGCTCTTTGGAATGGGCTTGGCACTTATGTTAATGTTTATATTTAAAAAAATAATTAAGAAAAAACGATTTTTTCTACCAGCTAATCCCGAAAAAAAACCACCATTTTGGATAAGAATCGTATTAATATTAACGTGCACAAGCGTTAGCTATTCACATGGTTCAAATGATGGACAAAAAGGAGTTGGACTAGTAATGATTATATTAATAAGCTTACTACCCGCAAAATTTGCTCTGGATCAATCCAAAAATTCAAGTAATTTAATTGGAAATACTAAAGTTGTTTCGGCATACATGAATAAAATTGACACAAATTTAGTTGACTCAAAACATCTAAAAATAATTAATACAGTAAAGTTCGATTTATTAGAAATCGATGAAATAATAAATAACTCCGACATTTCCTCTGAAATTAATGAATCGAAGCGTTTTCAGGTTAGAACAGATATTATTACCATTGCTCGATCAACCGAAAAACTAATAAATGATGAAACATTTACAAAAAGTTCCAATTTATCATCAAAAGATATTTCTCACTTAAAATCGAACATTAAAGAGATGAAATCCTTTACCGAGTTCGCTCCATGGTGGGTTATTTTATTTATTTCAATTTCGTTAGGTTTAGGAACAATGATTGGTTGGAAACGCATTGTGGTAACCATAGGCGAAAAAATTGGGAAAACACATCTCTCGTATGCACAAGGTGCCAGTGCCGAAATAGTTGCTGCCAGTACTATTACAGCTTCTACCCTTTTAGGTTTACCCGTTAGCACAACCCACGTATTATCATCGGGTATTGCGGGCACTATGATTGCCGAAGGTGGTACCGGAAATTTACAAGGAAAAACTATCAAAAATATTGCTATTGCTTGGATAATAACAATTCCCGTAACAGTGGGTTTGTCGTGTGGGTTATTTTTACTATTTAGGTTGTTTGTAGACTAAGCTTAACAATAAAAATATTTTCATTTATAAACAACGTTGATTTTTTCAATATTGACATCATTTTTAAATGATGAAAGTTGATAATTTTAGGTATAATGTTTAATTATCTCCACTATTTTATAAAATAAATACCTATCTTTGCAGTCCGAAAACAAAAATAAAATCAAATAGCAATTAATAGAGTTACAATGAACTTTACTACCGAAAACCTTAGCCCATTAGAATTAGGAGTTAGCATCAATTTAGAACCTTCTGATTATCTAAATTCAGTTGAGTCAGAAATAAAAAAATATCGTCAAAAAGCGAACATACCCGGCTTTAGACCAGGACATGTACCCGTTGGTATGATAAAAAAAATGTATGGCAAGTCAATTAAAGCCGACATTATCAACAAAATGGTAGCCGAAAAATTAGATGAATACGTTAAAGAAAACAAAATAACTTATTTGGGCGAACCAATAATTAATGAAGAAAAATCAATTATCGATATAGAAAATGATACAAATCAAACATTTTATTTTGAATTAGGCTTACAACCCGAAATTGATTTATCAAAAATTAAAATAGGAAATATTAAGCAATACCAAATTGAAGCTACCGAAAAACAAATTAGCGAAGAATTAGAGCAATTAACCAAACGATATGGCAGTGTTAGCGAACCCGAATCGGTAAACGAAACCGATTTAGTAATTGGTGAATTTGTAAATTCTAATGAAGATTCAGAACCTAAAGAAACTTCCATATTTGTTGATTTAATCACTGATAAAAAAATTAAAAAACAATTTATCGGTAAAATTGCTACCGATAAAATTTCGTTTGATGTAAAAAAAGCTTTTGAAGACAATAAACACATAGCTAAAGTTTTAAATATCAAGGAATCAGAAATTGAAGATGCAAAATCTGAAATTACTTTTACTATTAAAAATATCAGTCGCTTAACCCCTTCGGAGCTTAACGAAGATTTATTTAAAAAAGCATTCCCCGATAAAGAAATTAAAACCGAAGAAGAATTTAAAGCTACCATTAAAGATACTATTGAAAAAGAGTTTGTTCAATATTCCGAACGCAAATTAGTTGATGAAACTGTTAAAGAAATAGTTGATAAATCCACCATCGATTTACCCGCCTCTTTTCTGAAAAAATGGTTACTTCGCACCAACGAAACTATTAACCCCGAAAATATTGAATCGGAATATGAAAAAATGGAAAAATCAATAAAGTGGCAATTAATTGAAAACGTATTGGTGAAAGAAAATAAAATTCAAATCGAAATGGAAGATGTAAAATCATACATTCGTGAATTTTATCGAGGATACTTTAAATCGGCTGAAGAAACAACAGATGATAACACAGTAAACGAAAATCTTGAAAAGATTGTTGATCAAGCAATCAAAAACAAAGAAGACGTTAAAAAGATTTACGAAATGTTATTTGATAAAAAAATTACTGATGCATTAAAAAATTTAGTAAAACCTAAAACAAAAAAGATTAGTTTTGATGAGTTTATTAAATTATAAATCTTAAAAATTACACCATGGACAATAACGAATTTAAAAAATATGCCACAAAACATATAGGTATAAGCAGTTTAAATTTTGAACGATATACATCAATGATTAATAATAGTTATATTTCACCAACTATTATTGAGGAACGACAACTGAACATTGCTACAATGGATGTATTTTCGCGTTTGATGATGGACAGAATAATTTTTTTAGGAGTTCCAATTTATGATGACGTAGCTAATATTATTCAGGCACAATTACTATTTTTAGAATCAGTTGATCCTAAAAAGGACATACAAATATATTTAAACACGCCGGGTGGCTCGGTACATGCAGGACTTGGCATATACGACACCATGCAGTATATTAATCCCGATATTGCAACTATTTGCACAGGCATGGCGGCTTCGATGGGAGCTGTTTTGTTGTGTGCCGGAGCAAAAGGTAAACGTACTGCATTAAAGCATGCTAGAGTTATGATTCACCAACCAATGGGTGGTGCCGAAGGTCAAGCAACAGATATAGAAATAACTGCTCGTGAAATTCAAAAGCTTAAAAAAGAACTATACGAAATAATAGCTTACCATTCGGGACAAGAGTATGAAAAAATTTGGGCAGATGCCGATCGCGATTATTGGATGATAGCCCAAGAAGCTCGAGATTACGGTATGATTGACGAAATATTAGAACGAAAAAAATAATTAAGCTTCAACATATTAAGGAGCCGGTACTTTTTATTCCGGCTTTTTTTATAAATGGATATTGAAATGGCAAAACAAAAAAACATAGATGAATACTGCTCGTTTTGTGGCGAGAAAGCAAACAAAAATAAAATTTTCTTTAATTCACTTGATGCGAATATTTGCGAGGATTGTGTAAATCATGCTCACGAAATTTTAAAAGAAAATCAAAAATTTGTTCATAAAAGCGATACAAAATTTAAATTATTTAAACCTGCCGAAATTAAAGCATTTTTAGATCAATATGTTATAGGACAGGAAAATGCAAAAAAAACACTATCGGTTGGCGTATATAATCATTACAAACGAATAAATCATCAATCAAAAGATGATGTTGAAATTGAAAAATCAAATATTATAATGATTGGTGAAACTGGTACAGGTAAAACCTTGATAGCACGAACTATTGCTAAACTGCTTGATGTTCCGTTTTGTATTGCCGATGCTACTGTTTTTACCGAAGCTGGTTATGTTGGCGAAGATGTTGAAAGCATTTTAACCCGACTATTGCAAGCAGCCGACTACAATGTTGAAAAAGCCGAAAAAGGCATAGTTTTTATTGATGAAATAGACAAAGTTGCTCGCAAAAGCGACAATCCTTCCATTACTCGCGATGTATCGGGCGAGGGTGTTCAACAAGCTCTATTAAAATTATTAGAAGGAGCAAAAGTTAACGTTCCACCGCAGGGTGGTCGCAAACATCCTGAACAAAAATTTACCGAAGTAAATACTCAAAACATATTATTTATTGCCGGTGGCGCATTTGATGGGATTGAAAAACGAATTGCTTCCAGATTAAATACCAATATTATTGGATACACAAATAAAACCGAAACGGTTGATAAAAGCAATTTGATGCAATATATATCGGCACAAGATTTAAAAAGTTTTGGATTAATTCCCGAACTTTGTGGTCGCTTTCCAGTGGTTACATATTTAAATCCGCTCGACAAAGAAACGCTTCGATTAATTTTAACCGAACCTAAAAATGCTCTAATTAAACAATATGTGAAATTATTCGAACTGGATAAAATTAATCTTGTTTTTGACTCATCGGCTATAGATTACATTGTTGATAAAGCCGTAGATTTAAAACTTGGAGCGAGAGGTTTAAGGTCAATTATAGAAGCGATAATGATGGATTCGATGTTCGAATTACCATCACAAAATAAAATTCGTGAATTTATAATCACAAAAGAGTATGCTCAATCAAAAATATTTGATATACATTTTAAAGCCTCTTAGTACAACTCAATTATAATATCTTTTTGAGTGGCATAGTTCTTGATTTTTTTGCAATTTTCAATTTATTTCGATGAAACAATTATTTGTGAGCTTTCTTTTATTACTTCTTATTGGAAATGTTTTTTCGCAAGTTACATCTGATAAAATTGTAGCAGCTACTATATTAAATGGCGACACTATCCCCTACTTAACATTACGCGAAGTTACTATTGTTTCGTGGAAACCTTTCAGGACAGCAGCCGAAGAACAAGCTTATAAACGCTTAATAAACAATGTTAAACGGGTATATCCCTATGCAAAGGTTGCAGCTGCTCGAATGAAACACTACGACAAATTAGCCCAACAAGCATCTTCAAATCGTGAGAAAAAACGAATTAATAAAATGGCTGAAGACGATATTAAAGCACAATTTGAAAATGATATTCGAAACATGACACAATCGCAAGGAGCTTTACTTATAAAAATTATTGACCGAGAAACCGGAAAATCATCGTACGAAATTATTTCAGATACTCGTGGGCGTTTTAGAGCAGTTTTTTGGCAATCGTTTTCGTATTTTTGGGGAGTTGACTTAAAACAACAATACGACCCATACGGTGAAGATAAAGATGTGGAAACAATTATTAATATGATAGATTCAGGACTTTTATAAACTTAAAAATATAAGCCATGAAAACAACAATAAAAACTTCAATATTTATTTTAAACATATTATTTGTACTAACTTTTTCTGGCTGTGTATCATCGGAACGTCTTTTAGAAAAAGGTGATTACGATGCTGCTTTTGAAAAGTCACTCAAAAAAATCCAGCGTAACCCCGATAAAACAAGCGAATATTCCATTTTAAAAAAATCATACACTTATGCTCAACGTCGTGATTCGGATAAAATTGAAGAATACCGAAAAAGTGGTCAACCCAATATTTGGGGAAATATATTTGAGCTTTATTCACGATTAAACCAACGTCAAAATAAAATCAAATCACTCCCTTATCAAGTTCGCAACTCCTTAAGCATTCCCGAACAAAATTACGCTTCAAATATTGAAGACGCCCGGTTAAAAGCTGCCGAATATCATTACGTATTAGCTCAACAATTACTTGAAATTAAAGATAAACGTAAAGCTCGTGATGCATATCAAGAACTTAACAACGTCGATTATTATATTACTAACTATAAAGATGTTGTTTCGTTAAAAACAAAAGCACTAAACCAAGGTAAAATGTTTGTTTTAATTCGGGTAGGAAATAATTCTAATAATCAAGTCCCTAACGACTTTTTAAACGAACTTGAACGAATAAATACATCACGATTAAATAGCACTTGGGTTTTGTACGATATTTTTAATGATGCCAATAAATGCTATGATTATTTAATTTCAATAAACGTTCAGGAAATTCGTATAAGTCCCGAATTAGTAAAGGAAAATAATTATTCGTACGACAAAGAAGTGGAAGATGGAATTCAACCCAAATTAGATAGGAATGGAATTGTTTTAAAAGATTCGGTAGGAAATATTATTTACGAAAAAAGATACAAAAAAATATATTGTTATGTTCGCGACCTCGAACAACACAAAGACTCATACGTTAATGTTTCGATAACTTATTACGATAACATTAAACACAACATAGTAAAAAGTACAAACGTTGATGGAGGCTTTTCGTTTAACCATATTGCCACCACCGCAAATGGCGATTTGAGCATTTTACCAAACGATATTCGTCGTCGCTTGGGAAGCATGCCGGCACCTTTTCCGAACGATTTTGAAATGCTCATGCAATCTTCAGTTGTTTTAAATGATAAAATTAATTCCTATCTTCAAAATAACACAAGAGTTATTTATTAAATTTCAATATTAGTTAATGTATGACACCAAAAATTCTGTTTCTTGATTCTACCCATAGTATTCTATACGAAAAACTTACAGAATATGGATTTGAATTAGATTTTGATTTTGAAAGCACCGAAGATCAATTGATTCAAAAAATTTCAGATTATCATGGAATAATTATAAGAAGCAGAATAAAAGTTACGTCATCACTACTTTCTCATGCTACAAAACTAAAATTTATTGCAAGAGTTGGTTCGGGCTTAGAAAATATTGATGTAGATTTTGCAAAACAAAAGGGAATTTATTGTATTAATTCACCCGAAGGAAATCGTGATGCGGTTGCCGAACATGCTTTAGGAATGCTATTATGCTTCAACAACAAAATTATTAAAGCCGACCATGAAGTACGACAAGGTATTTGGCTTAGAGAAGAAAACAGAGGAACCGAAATTGCAGGTAAAACACTTGGAATAATTGGTTTTGGTAATATGGGCAGTGCCTTTGCACAACGCTTGCAAGGTTTCGATTGTAAGATTTTGGCTTATGATAAATATAAATCAAACTACGCTCCCACCTATGTTTATGAATCAACATTAGAGGAGATTTTTAGTGAAGCAGATATCGTAAGTTTTCATATTCCTTATAATGCCGAAACTCATTATTTAATTAACTCAAACTATATCAATAAATTTCAAAAGAATATTACGATAATTAACACTTCACGCGGTAAAATTCTAAATACTAACGACTTATTAAATGAAATAATATCGAAAAAAGTTAGAGGTGCTTGTTTAGACGTTTTGGAATATGAAAAAACCAACTTACAAAACATCGAAAAAGAATTATGGCCAGAAGCTTTACAAAAACTATCTTCAATGGATAACGTTGTATTTAGCTCACACATTGCAGGCTGGACACACGAATCAAATATTAAATTATCATTAGTTATAGCTGAAAAGATTAAATTACTGAATATATAAAAATTGTTGTCAATAAAAACAACAATAATTGAATAAAATACAAAAACAGTATCTTTGTTAAAGAAAAGAAATTTAAAAATGAGAACAAAAGAAGAAATTATTCAGAATTGGTTACCAAGATATACCGGACAATCGTTAGAAGAATTTGGTAAATATATACTCCTAACAAATTTCAGACATTATGTCCGACTATTTGCACAGTGGCATGATGTACCAATTCAAGGTTTAGATAGAGCTATGCCATCGGCAACTGTAGGCGACATTAGTATTGTAGATTTTTCGATGGGCAGTGCAAATGCAGCAACCATAATGGATTTACTGAAAGCTATTGAACCAAATGCAGTATTATTTTTAGGAAAATGTGGCGGTTTGAAAAAAAACAATGTGGGTGACTTAATTTTACCAATTGCTGGAATCAGAGGCGAAGGAACTTCAAACGACTATTTGCCTCCCGAAATTCCTGCATTGCCAGCATTTAGCTTACAAAAAGCTATATCAACTACTATCCGTGATAATAATTTAGATTATTGGACTGGTTCGGTTTTTACCACTAATAGAAGAGTTTGGGAACACGACGAAGATTTCAAAGAATATTTACGAAAAATTAGAGCCATAGCCATTGATATGGAAACGGCTACCCTTTTTACCGTAGGATTTGCTAATCATATTCCAACTGGGGCTTTACTTTTAGTATCCGATCAACCACTTTTATACGATGGAATAAAAACCGAGGAAAGCGACCGTATTGTTACTCAAAAATTCGTTGAAACTCATTTACGAATTGGTATTGAATCGCTTAACCAACTTATTCACAAAGGAAATACAGTAAAACATCTTCGATTTGACGACTAAACCTCATGTATGGCAACATTTAATGAAATATTTAAACAGCTTCAAGCAAAAACTTACGCTCCAATTTATTTACTCGAGGGTGAAGAGCCTTATTATGTTGACTTAATTTCGGACTATATTGAAGAAAATGTTTTAGATGAATCGGAACGTGATTTTAATTTAACCATTTTATATGGTAAAGAAACTAACGTTGGCGAAGTTTTTTCGGCTGTTAAAAGATATCCAATGATGTCGAACTATAATGTTGTCATTTTAAAAGAAGCCCAATCGTTTGACAAATTAGATGAACTTGAAAAATATTTTCAAGCCCCCGACCCTACTTCTATCTTTGTAATTTGCTATAAATATAAAAAAGCAGACAAGCGAAAAAGCTTTGTTAAAGCAATTGCAAAAAATGGAATTGTTTTTACTTCTGATAAACTATATGACAATCAGGTTCAAAAATGGATTGATGAATATTGCATTAAAAATCAATATAAAATTGAAAGTAAGTCGAATCAAATGCTTATTGAATTTTTGGGTAATGATTTATCGAAAATTGCAAACGAACTTACTAAACTATTTATTATTATACCAAAAGGTACGGTAATTACTCCAGCAATTATTGAAAAAAACATCGGTATTAGTAAGGATTATAATGCTTTTGAATTAACCAAAGCGTTTGGAACTCGTGATTACTTCCGAATTTATTCTGTTGTTCAGCATTTTGAAGCAAATTCGAAAGATAATCCACCGCAAAAAGTTATTCCAATGATGTTTCCATATTTTCAAAAGCTATTAAAATATCATTATACCGATGATAAATCAAGAACCAACTTGATTAAAGTGTTAGGTGTTGGACCTCAATATATTGATGAATACATAAATGCTTCTCGTTTTTTTAATCTCGAACGAACCTTAAAATCAATATCAATAATGCGTGAATATGATTTAAAATCGAAAGGATTAGAGGCATCTACTGGCGTTAAAGGAAGCGATTTAATTAAAGAGATGGTTATAAAAATTATTAGCTAAAAATTAAACTTCATTATTCAAATTATTTCCATACATCATTTGATTTTTTTTTACTTTTACCAATTAATCGCAATTGGTTTTAAAACTTCATTCTATTATGAAACGACTTACATTACTAATCATAGTTCTATTTACAATTTCGTCGAATTTATTTTCACAATACGCTACTATAAAAGGATTTATATTTGAAAAAGAATCGGGCGAACCCGTTTTATTTACAAACGTTTATCTTAGAGGAACATCATACGGTGCAACCACTGATGGAAATGGATATTTTATAATAAATAGAATACCACCCGGACAATATACGCTAGTGGTTCGTGCTTTAGGTTTCGATTCATTAACCGAGCCTTTAAATTTGGCAAAAAACGATATTATTACCCGTAAATTACTAGTTACCAAAGCATCGTACACCCTCGAAACAGTAAACATTACTGCCGATAAAGAAATTGCTCGAACCGAAACACGAACATCTGTTAATTACGTTACACCAAAGCAAATGAAACAAATGCCAACCGTTGGCGGAACAGCCGATTTAGCTCAATATTTACAAGTTTTACCTGGTGTTATTTTTACAGGCGACCAAGGCGGACAGCTATATATTAGAGGCGGTTCACCAATACAAAATAAAGTGTTATTAGATGGAATGATAGTGTATAATCCATTTCACTCGATTGGACTATTTTCGGTTTTTGATACCGATATTATGAAATCGGCAGACATTTACACAGGTGGTTATAACGCCGATTTTGGAGGAAGAATATCATCGATAATGGACATTAAAACGCGTGATGGCAACCGTAAAAAAACTTCGGGCAAAATTGAAGCAAATACGTTTGGAGCCAAAGTCCTAATTGAAGGACCAATTTCTAAATTTGACAAAGAAAAAGGAAATAGCATTTCTTATGTATTATCTGCTAAAAATTCATTTTTAAAGCAAAGTTCAAAAATACTTTATAGCTATATCGATACTGCAGGATTGCCTTTTAATTTTCAAGATATTTATGGAAAAATTACATTTAATTCAAAAAACGGAAGTAAATTAAACCTTTTCGGATTTAATTTTAACGACAATGTTAACTATAAAAACATTGCAAAATTCGATTGGGTATCGAGCGGTGGTGGTTTAAATTTTATGGTTATACCCGAACAATCGCCAATGATTATGGACGGAATTTTTGCCTATTCAAAATATTTAATAACGATGGATGATGCTATTAATTTACCAAAATCAAGCGAAATTAATGGATTTAATATCGGATTAGGATTTAATTATATTTTAGGGAAAAACAGTTTTAAATATGGGCTCGAAATGCTAGGCTTTACTACAAATTTCAATTTCTTTAATCGTTCAGCATTACAAATAAATCAACAAGAAAACACCACCGAATTAGCTACTTATGTAAAATACAAACGAAATATTAAAGAAAAACTTCTGCTTGAACCTGGTTTTAGAATACATTATTACGCTTCGTTAAACAATATTTCGTATGAACCTCGATTAGCAATGAAGTATAATTTGACCGACAATATTCGTTTTAAGTTTGCAACTGGCTTATATTCTCAAAATTTAATTAGTGCCGTATCCGACCGTGATGTTGTAAATTTATTCTATGGTTTTCTTTCTGGTCCCGACAATCTTCCTGAAAAAACATTTGACGGAAAAGATGTAACCCATAAACTTCAAAAAGCAATTCATTACATTTTAGGAGTTGAATACGATTTGAATAAGTATATCACCTTGAATCTCGAAGCTTATTTAAAAGATTTCACTCAACTTACTAATTTAAATAAACGTAAAGTATTTGAAGACACAAGTCCATACAACGACCCTATAAGCACAGATTATAAACCCGACTACCTACGAAAGGATTTTATTATTGAAACAGGAACAGCAAAAGGAATAGATATGACTGCAAAATTTCAAAAAAACAAATACTATATTTGGGCAGTTTATTCAATTGGTTGGGTAAATCGTGATGATGGTATTATTGAATATGTTACCCATTTCGACCGTCGACACAATGTTAATTTAGTTTTTTCGAAAAGTTGGGGCGAATACGACCAATGGCAATTTGATATTAGATGGAATTTTGGTAGTGGCTTTGCCTTTGCAAAAAACTTAGGAGTTTATCCAAATTTGATATTTGACAACGGATTAAACACTAATTACACTCAAACAAATGAACAACTTGGCTTTTTATACGATGAAACTAATAGCGGTCGTTTGCCCGATTATCATCGGTTAGATGCCAACTTAAAATATAAATGGTTATTCTCGGAAACTAATATTTTAGAAGTAAATTTTGGAATAACCAATATGTATAACCGAGCTAATATTTTTTATTACGACCGAAATACGAACGAGAGAGTTAACCAACTTCCTTTTATGCCAAGTTTAGGAGTTAGTTGGACTTTTTAATAAAAAATTGACTTTTACTATACAAAAAATTGTATCTTTGTAGTTACTATAATAAACGCATTAACTACATCTATGAAAACTATTGAAGTCTGCTTTACTCCCGATTTATACGACCAACGTCATACCGAAGGACAACATGTTACTATTGTAATTGATGTTTTACGGGCTACAACTGCTATGTGTACTGCTATTCAATACGGTGTTAAAGGGATTATACCCGTTGCAGATATTCAAGATTTAAAAAGAATGAAAGAAAATGGGTACATTATAGCTTCTGAACGTGAAGGTATAAAAGTCGATTTTGCCGACTTTGGCAACTCCCCTTTTACATTTATTGAAAATGATTTAAAAGGAAAAATTATAGCTTACTCAACAACAAACGGAACCGTTGCCATTGAAAAAATTGCGGAACATGATGCCCCTATTTATATCGGTGCTTATACAAATATCAGCAAATTATGTGAAACAATTATAAATTTAAATAAATCAGTTGTAATTGTTTGCTCGGGATGGAAAGGCAAATTTAGTTTAGAAGATGCTGTGGTTGCTGGTGCTTACTGCGAACGATTTATTGAGAGTGGAAACTATACTCAAATTTGTGATTCATCAACAGCTACTTTAGATATTTGGAGTTTGGCAAAAGTAAACTTAATAGGATATATTGACAAATGTATTCATCGTCATCGACTACGCAAACTAGGACTTGATGATGTTATTGAGTATTGTTTTACTGCCGATAAAAGTCCCGTTGCACCAATTTATTTAGATGGAATAATACAAACCAAGTAAACCCAAATGAAAGCTATTAAACATATCCTTTTTTTTGCGTTGATTTTTGCATCTTGCATTAGTCTACCTGCACAAAAATATCGAGGATATCAACAATGGTTTGTGGGTGCTCACATTGGCTATAATGCCTTTTGGGGCGACGTTACCGATAATGGAAATCACATCATACCGGGTGGTCCATTTCAACAGTCGTTTTATCAAGATAGAAATATGATGTATGGATTGTGGTTTGGAAAAGAATTTAGTAAAAAAATGTTTTTCCGAACTCAATTTATTAATGGTTATTTGGTTGGCACTTCAAATTTCGACAAAAAAAGATTTGTTTCAACAAATCGTGAGTTTAATATTATTTTAGGTTTCGACCTTGTTGATTTTATGGAATGGGACAATAAGTCGCCTTGGGATTTATACCTATTTGGTGGTGTTGGTGTTTTAAGTTTTCAATCGAAACTTAACTCAACGACAAGTGGTGAAGTGTTGCGTTATGCTCCTTTCGATTCAGCAAAATATGCAGCTAATCAACGAATTCTAACTCCCGCTTTTCCGTTTGGAATAGGAATAAATTATACCATCGAAAATAGATTAAGGTTAACTGTCGAAACTACAATTCGCACGATAAGCTCTGATTGGCTCGATTCTGAAGTTTCTAAAAAAAGAGCTTTAGAAGGTTATACATATACTTCGTTCGGAATTACCTACATTTTTAATATGCCTAAAAAGGGCAGTATGGGTGGAGGTGGAAATGGAAATTTTGAAGCTATGAGCGATAATTCGGGCAAGCAATATCGCAAAAAAAGAAATAACGGAAGCATTTCTTCAAATCCTTTCAGGAATCAAGCTCCTCGAAGAAATTCGGTAAAAATTAAAGGTAATTCGAGAAGTAGAACGTTTAAAACTCCGAAGTAAAAACGGGTACTGATTCACTAGATAATTCAGGATTAAAATAATATCCGCCTAAATCAAACCCAACAATTTCATTTACATTAGAAATACTGTTCTTTATCACAAATGAAGCCATCATGCCTCGTGCTTTTTTAGCAAAAACACTAAGTATTTTATATTCATTTGTGCGATAATTTTTAAATGCTGGAGAAACAACCTTCGCTCCTATCTTTTTAAAATCAATCATGTTTGAATATTCTACTGAAGCAAGATTCAAAATAACATTAGTTTTCTGTTGATTAAGAGCCGAAACAATAGACTGATTTATTTTATCGGACCAAAACTGATATAAGTCATTAAAACCATTTACCGAAAACTTAAAACTAACTTCTAACCGATGAGCTTGAATTAAATCTAACGGACGTAAAATACCATAGAATCCTGACAATATTCGCAATCTTGCTTGTGCTTCTTTCATTTCGTTTTTATTAAAACTCCATGCTTGCAAGCCTTCATAAACAGCACCCATGTATGCCAATATAGCAGGCTTTGAATTTTCGGGAGTAGTAAAATTCTGAAATTTCAAAATTCGATGTAAGGTTAACTCAGTTAAAGAATCGCTTGTTTTCATCAGCAATTTTAGTTCTGCGAAACTCAACTTCTTTAACTCTTTATTTAAATAATTTGCTTCGTTTTCAAATTCAGGACTAGAAGGATGTAAACTAGTTTGATGTTGTTCAAATTGAATTGTTTTGGCTGGGGACAATAAAATAATCATTTCAAATATGAATAAAACAGGAGTTGAAAAACAATTTCCAACTCCTGTTAAAATTACTAAGACTTATAAAAATTCGGCGTTCTCTTTTTTTGTAATTTTTTCGCAATAATGGCAAAGAAGTTTTAAATTTTCTTTATCAATCACATCGAATTTAGTTTTTGCTTTTTCGATGTTAGTAACACATTTTGGATTAAAACACTTCACAATTCCTTGAATTTTATCAGGAACATTTACTTTAAATTTTCGAGCAACTTCAAAGTTTTCGATTTCAATAATTGTAGCCGATGGTGCAACTAGGGCAATTTTACTTATTTCAGATGTTTCAAACGTTTTATTTTTAATTTTAATAAT
>CAZFPO010000007.1:58263-60403 GCA_964521105.1 uncultured Lentimicrobiaceae bacterium
GCTTGTTCAAAATAATAAGATTGCGGAGTATCATCAACATCAGTACTAATTTCGTTTACACGAGGAAGTGGGTGCAAAATTCTCATATTTGGTTTTACATTTTCCAGCATCTCTTTATTAAGTATAAACGAGTTTTTCACCCTTTCATATTCTAACTGATCTTGAAAACGTTCTCGTTGAATTCGTGTCATGTAAACGATATCCGCTTTATTAATGGCTTCGGACATTTCGGTGTATTGAAAATAATTTAATTTTTTATCCTTAATGTGCATTTTAACAGCACTTGGAAGTTTTAACTCTTCGGGCGAAACCAAATGAAAAGTGGTATTAAAATTACACATTGCTTGAACAAGAGAGTGAACCGTACGTCCAAACTTCAAATCACCGACCAAGGTAATGTTTAAATTTTCGAGGGTTCCTTGTGTTTGCATAATGGTAAACAAATCGAGTAAACACTGAGTTGGATGTTGGTTAGCTCCGTCTCCCGCATTAATAACAGGTACATGCGACACTTCACTAGCATAACGTGCCGAACCCTCCACAGGATGACGCATTACAATTAAATCGCTGTAATTTGCAACCGTTTTAATTGTGTCTGCTAGCGACTCGCCTTTAGAAACGGAAGTATTACTAGCTTCACTAAAACCAATTACGCGGGCTCCAAGTTTGTTAGCAGCACTTTCAAAACTCAATCTAGTTCGGGTGGATGCTTCGAAAAAGATGGTCGCAATGACTTTTCCCTCGGCTATTTTTTGAACCGGATTTAATTCAAATTCTTTTGCAAGTTTTAGTACTTGCAAGTATTCTTCTTTTGAATAATCTGTAATGGATATTAAACTTCTATTTTTCATATTAAGGATTTAATTCTAAATAAAACAAAAAAAAAGCGACTAAGAAAGTCGCTTTTAAGTAATTAACAGCCACAACTGCAACCTTTTTTAAGATTGTATCTCTCTATAAATTCACACAATACATCTCTCATATCGGGTTTGCCAAAATCTTGCAATTCATACCCAATTTTTACACAGGGTTTGTTTATTTTAATAATTCTGTTCAAATCAATGGGAGTCGCAATTAAAACCAAATCGCAGGGAGTGTTTTCAATGGTTGCTTCCAAATCTTTGATTTGTTGTTCGCTATACCCCATGGATGGTAAAATAGGTCCAAGATTAGGATATATTTCAAATGTCTTTTTTATTTTTCCAACCGCATAAGGACGAGGATCCACCAATTCGGCAGCACCGTATTTCATCGCCGTCACACTGCCGTAGTTGTATTTAATTTCGCCGTGGGTAACAGTAGGACCTTCTTCCACAACCAAAACACGTTTGCCTCTGATAAGTTCTGGATTGTCGACAAATGTTGGCGAAACAGCATCTATTACAACAGCTTTTGGATTTAATTTTGCAATATTGGCACGAATTAATTGCAAATCGTCCAAATCGCAACTTTCAATTTTATTTATAACGACTGCATCAGCTATGCGAAGCGTAGTTTCTCCAGGATAATAAGACATTTCATGCCCCACTCTTTGTGGATCAACAATGGTAAACATCAAATCGGGTTTAATAAAAGGGAAATCATTGTTTCCACCATCCCATAAAATAATATCTACATCTTCTTTTTCAGCTTGACGTAGAATGGCTTCGTAATCGATCCCAGAATAGATGATGTTTCCACGAACTACGTGAGGTTCATACTCTTCCATCTCTTCAATGGTGCATTCATGAAGTTTTAAATCCTCTATTGTTTCAAAACGTTGTACCGCTTGTTTTACTAAATCACCATAGGGCATAGGATGACGAATGGCACATACTTTTAAACCTTCTTCTTCCAAAATATCGATAATTCTTCTGGACGCCTCGCTTTTTCCACCGCCAGTTCGTACTGCGCCGGTTGCAATTACGGGTTTGGTAGACTTCAACATCGTAGCATCCAAGCCGATTAATTTAAAATCAGCTCCGGCAGCATTCACGATGGCACAAATATTCATCACTTTTGTATAATGCATATCGCTGTATGCAAAAACGCATTCATGAACTTTAAATTCTTTGATTAATTTGGGCAATTCCGATTCATTATAAATTGGAATACCTTGTGGATACAAGTTACCAGCTAATTCTTTTGGATATTTTTTACC
>CAZFPO010000008.1:0-59173 GCA_964521105.1 uncultured Lentimicrobiaceae bacterium
TTTTTTTTATTTTGTATAATTTTCATTTTTTTTATTTTAGTAATTGTTATTATTAATTTAAAGCTCATTTATCGAATAATACAAAATATTATCATCAGCTATACGCACTAAATAATCTTTCAATAAAAGACAATTCAATGATTTGGTTTTTTGTTATCTTTGCAGAGCATTTGGTTTTATTACTAAATGTGTCAATCCGAAAGAGACCGGTTAATGGTTCTGCAAAACCATTGCCGGTTTTTTATTTTAATAATAATAAAAATATTTTACTAAAACACATTGCAATAATATGATTTTTTTTCCATATACACACAAGCAATGTGTTAAACAATGTTAATTTCAATATTCTTTAACCATATAATATGTGGTGAATATTTTAAAATTCGATACTTTTTCAACTGTCTGTCTACCATTGCAATAACGAAGTATTAGTATAAACATTTTTTCATTCAAAATACAAATCTATAACATATCATTGCCTGTTGGTGTTAACACCAATAGGCAAGTCAATTCTAAAGATTATTTATATTGATAACTTTTTGTCATAAATATGCTTGTTTCAATTTCCTCAATAAGTTCAGAATTAAAATTACAACATATTCATTCTGTCCTCAATTTCAAAATAAACGTTATAAATAATTTTCCGTTTTCAAACTACTATTATAATAAAAAATACTTATTGCGGAATTACATTCTTTTTCACCCTTCTACTAACAATGTAAACACCAGTAAAAATTAAACTTGCAGCCAAAATCTTTACCAAATTCAAACTTCCCATTCCAAGCCATATTGCTACAATACTTGCAATAAAAGGCTGTGAGTAAATGTAAACTCCGACTACTGATGGCGATAGTTGTTTCATGGATGTAATGATTAAAAGATAGGCTAAAAATGTTGTTCCAATAATTATATATGCCATTGAAAACCATACATGCGAAGGATAATTGATGTAGTGAACTGGATTGGTGGTGAACAATAAAATCGGCAAAACCAAAACCGCTCCCGACAGAAAAAACCATTTCATCAAGGTGTGTGCTTGATATTTCATAACCAATGGTTTTGAAAGGACTATATAAAAAGCGTACGATGCGGCATTTATCAAAATTAATCCACTTCCAGCCAAACTACTCTCTTTTGTTGACGATGTTGCACTTTCGACCACGATAACCAATGCTCCAAGTCCAGCCAGAAAAATTCCGCTCATTTTAGATATTGACATTGATTCTTTTGTGATAAAATAAGCCAGCAAAAGAACAATAACTGGATTTGAAATTTGAATGATTGAGGCATCAATGGGTGAGGTTAAATTTAAACCTTCAAAAAACATTAATTGATTAACAAAAACACCAAAAAAACCGCACATAAAAATCTTGAAGTAATCTTTTTTGTCAATTTTTTCGGATTTAAAGAATACGGAATACAACCAAAAAAGCAATAAAGCACCAAAAATTCGATACAACACGATGTCGTGAGGTTTAAAATAATCAGGCATAATTCCTTTCGAAATCACATAATTTAATCCAAAAATCAAGTTTCCAGCAATAAGGGCAATGTGAGCAAATACTAGTTTGTTTTTCATGGTACTTTTTGATGCCTTCCTGCTTTATAAAAGGCTTTTACATAATACGGCTCATCTAAATTTGTAAGAATTACCCCCTTGGATGTGGATGAGTGGACAAAGAGATTGTCTTTTAAATATAGCCCAACATGCGATACCGTTTTGTTTTTACTTGTGATAAAAAAAAGAACATCACCTTCTTTAAGCTCTTTTTTATCAACAAAATAGACATTTTTCATAATGTCGGATGCTGAACGATAAAGATCGATACCATAAACTTCTTTGTAAATACTCATGACTAAACCCGAACAATCGACACCTTTTTTATCGACACCACCAAATTTGTATGGTGTTCCAAGCCATTCATTTACAACTTTGTAGAGTTTTTTATTATCGTTTCCATTTGCGGAAATTTTTGTTACTGGCTTTGGTTTTTTAATCTGCGTTTTTGGTTTTTTTTTGATTGGTTTTTTATGTGATTTACACGAGTCAAGGCTAATAAACCCAACTAATAAAATCATTGATAAAATCAAAAATCGTTTCATAAAACCAATTTTATTACAAACCTACAATTTTTATTAAAACATCTTATCGTTTCTTATAGAATTTATGAACTGACAATTCAGGATATTAAATTATTATAAAATATTATTTTATTAATTGTGTGTGTTTTTAAATGACTTACTTTTGAATTCAAGTATCATTGTTATGCAAAGTAACTTTAATAAAATTCAGTCATTTTTTAGTACAAAACGGATTATTATTCCTATTGTACTTGGTTTTATTGTTGCGGTTTATCTATTATTTAAAGATTTTAAACCCGAATCGTTGCACTTAATTAGTTTAAACTGGCAATTTTTTGGTTTTTTAGGATTGGCTCTTTTTTTTGTTTTTCTTCGCGATTTTGCTTATATCATTCGTTTGCGTTTTTTAACCGATAAAAAAATCAGTTGGAAAGGTGCTTTTCAGGTTGTAATGCTTTGGGAATTTGCATCTTCGCTCACACCCTCGGTAGTTGGAGGCTCTGCCATTGCTATGTTTATTATTAATCAAGAACGTGTCTCTTTAGGACGTTCTACCGCCATAGTAATGATTACAGCCATTTTTGATGAACTGTTTTATATCGTAACAGTGCCTGTAGTTTTTATTTTGGTTGGATTTAATTCAATTTTCGTAAATGGTTCATTTTCATTAATGGGTAGTGAATTATCCACTGGGTCGATGTTTTTAATTGGATATTTATTTATTTTAGGACTTGTTTTATTATTGGTTTACGGTGTATTTATTAATCCTTATCAAACTCGCTACATTATTGTTTCCATATTCCGTATCCGTTTTTTAAGAAGATGGAAGTTTAAAGCCATACGAACGGGTAATGAAATAATCATTGCATCAAAAGAATTTAAAGGAAAGTCGTTTTTGTATTGGCTAAAATTATTTGGAATTACCACCGCATCATGGACTTCTCGTTTTTTGGTTGTAAATTGTTTAATTGCAGCCGTAGCATTTGGTGGTGATCAATTATTAATTTATGCACGACAACTCGTAATGTGGGTAATTTTACTAATTAGTCCAACACCTGGTGGTACCGGCATTGCCGAATTCTTTTTCCCAGTTTTTTTAAAGGAATTTATCCCAGACGGTTTGGCTTCTGTATTAGCTTTATTATGGCGTTTTTTAACCTATTACCCATACATTTTAATAGGAGTAATTGTGTTGCCATTATGGATGAAACGAATCATTAAAAAAAATAAATCATAATTTTTTACACCTAATATCCTTTTTTAAAATTCCAAATCCAATTTGCAATCACAATTATACCTATTAAAATTAAGTAAAGAGGGTGAACTTTATGTCGAATAATTCTGTCAAAAGTTGGTTTTTTTGTAATAATTAAATTGTAGCTCATCCAAATAATAGCAGTAATTGCCATAATGTTTACCACTATTGCCAATGGATTCCACATTAAACTTTGAAAAAAATCGCCTTTAAAAAGCGAAATTGTGCTTCGTGTCATTCCACAACCCGGGCAAGGATATCCTGTTAAATTTTTAAAAACACAAACACTATGTTCTTGATGTGGGTCGAGTAAAGTTGAAAGGTATACCAAAAAGTACCCTCCAAAAATTGCCGAAATTGTTAATCGGTAACGGTTTTGCCAGGTTGAAAATAATTTAGAAAGCAAATTGGGTTAATTTATTATAGTTGTATTGTCGTGCTCTATCCATGGCGGTAAACCAATCAATGATAACCCATATAATTCCAACGCCACAAAATACGGTTAATAACAATTTTCCCACTCCCGAGCCTGTATCACCTAACATAAAGCGGTCGAGCCCGATACCGCCTGCTAATAACGAAATTAACAGCATTGTTTGGGGGTCTTTAAATTCGATAGTTTGAAGAAACATAAATTTATTTTCATCCATATTTTGGAGTCGATTTCGTATCTCCATAAAACGTTCGGTAGGAAATTTTGACGCATTCATGGCTAAAAACATCTCAATTTTTTGATTTTCCATTGTCAAAGTTTAAATTAATAGGTTAACATTTCGTTTTTCAAAGTTAAAAAATAAACGCTTGAAATATTTTATCAAGCGTTTATTTTTTCTAAGCTATTAAATCTTAGTAAGCAAATTGCATAAATTTTGAATAATTTAATTGACGGGTTCTGTCTTGAACAGTAAACCAATCAACAATTGCCCAAATTCCACAACCGCCAGCAGTTAATAATTTTGCAACACCTAAACCAGTATCACCTAACATAAAACGGTCAACTCCGTATGCTCCTAATAATATCGAAATTATTAAAAGGGTTGTTGGGTCTTTGTAAGGGATTGATTGAACCATCATGAACTTATTATCATCCATTTGTTCTAATTTTTGACGGATTTCCATCATACGTTCTGCTGGAAATTTTTGTCCAGTAGTTGCGATAAACATTTCAATTTTGTTGCTGTCCATATTGTTATATTTGATTTAACAGTGCAATTTACTAAAAAAAGTTAAATGATAATCAGACCCATTAAAAAAAGTTAAAATTATTTTGTTAATAAAACCCATTGCTTTATGAATCAACTACTTTTAACTAAAAAATTATTGAATTTATCCTTCATTTCCTTCCACAATAATCACAATTTCGCCTTTAATGTTTTGGTTTTTATAAATTTCAAAAACCTCCTCTAAAGAACCTCGAACAAAAGACTCATACATTTTTGAAATTTCTCGAGCTACACAAACATTTCGAGTATTTCCAAAAAATGGCATCATTTGTTCCAGTGTTTTTACCAAACGATGTGGCGATTCGTACAAAATAACTGTATTTTGCAATTCTGAAAGCATTTTTAAGGCGGTCATTCGACCTTTTTTGTGTGGTAAAAAACCATAAAATAAAAAACGGTCGCAGGGAATTCCCGAAGTAACTAAAGCGGGAATAAAGGCAGTAGGTCCGGGTAAACATTCCACTTCGATACCATTTTTTAAACATTCGCGAATGATTAAAAAACCAGGGTCAGAAATTCCTGGAGTTCCAGCATCAGAAATTAAACACACTGAATTATGAAATAAAACCTTATCCACAAATCGCTGTAAGCTCTTGTGCTCATTATTCATGTGATAGGCTAATGTTGGTTTGTCGATTTGAAAATGACGAAGTAAGTTTGAGCTGGTACGAGTATCTTCACAAAGTATCAAATCGCACTCTTTCAATGTTCTTAAAGCTCTAAGAGTGATATCTTCTAAGTTTCCAATTGGTGTAGGAATAACAAATAGTTTTGCCATACTTAACGATATATTTCGACAAATTTTGTAACTAACTCAATCAATTTTGGATATTTAGCCAAATTTATATTGGTTGAAACATCTTCGGGGTGATGATAGGGTCCAGTTTTCCCCATGGTGTAAAAAAACAAGGCAGGAATACCATTTTTATGAAAATAATAATGATCGCTATTAGCAGCTTCGCCTCTTTTGACTAATTTAGGGTATAATGAATTTTTAGTATTAATGGAATCAAACATAGAAAATTCTTTTTCATTTGCAGTGCCATTAACTGCGGTTATGCCATTTTCGCCAGCTCCAACCATATCCAAATTTAGCACACATTTGATTTTTTTTAACGGAAACAGTGGATTAGATGTGTAATATTCAGAACCTAATAAACCTGCCTCTTCGCCAGTAAATAGCATGAAAGCAATGGAATAATAGGGTTGGTTTTCGGGTTTACTATAATAACGAGCCAAATCTAAAACAGCTGCTACACCGCTTGCATTGTCGTTAGCTCCTGGGAAAAAAATTTCACTGCCCATCATTCCCAAGTGGTCGTAATGAGCTGTAAAAACAATAAAAGAGTCAGGTTGAGCTTTTCCCTTTACATATCCTACAACATTTTGTGTTTTATAACGCGGATAAAATTTGTTTTCAATATTTATTTTTACCTTTTTGGGTTTAAGCTCGGGTTTATCAATGTGAACATTAATAACCGGAGTTGCCATTGTTTTTTTTCCCGAAGATATTCCCCAAGCATTTAATTTATTATCGAAAATGACAATACCCTTTGCTCCATAAATATTTTGAACAGCTAATTGTTGCTGATTTTGAAATGATTTTTTCTTTCGTTTTTTTTCGCTTGCTTGCGAAAAATCAAAATAAATGATAGCATTCGAAAAATTATTTTTGGAGTTTATTTTTTTTAGTTTTCGAACATTAGTTAAATACGAGTATGGTATTTTAACAAGCTCAAATTCGCCATTTAATCCACTAGACGCTGCAAAAATTCGCATTTCGTAAAATGGTTTTATCGTAACTGAATCGTTAATAATTAATTCCATTTTGCCCGTAAAGGTATTAACTGGAAAACTAAACGATTGAAAATAATCGGATTGAAATTTTAATAAACCCCATTTTTCAAATTGCGATTTAATATAAGTTGCTGCTTTTTCATCGCCTTTGTTCACATAACCCCTACCACTCATGTACGAAGACGAAAGGGTATCAATAATGCTTCTAACATAAATTGTATCCTGAGAAAAAAGTGATGCAGATAATTGCTGAATTACAAGAATCGAAACAAAAATTTTAAGATAAAAATTCTTCATTATTCTATAAATCAAGGTTAATTTTGAATTTTCATTTTCTTAAATAATTTTTCATCAGCTATTACCTTTAACGCTTGATTGTAAATTTCGTCAATCTCGTACCAAATTTGAATTCCTGAGGCAAAATCGAATAAATTGCGAGCAAAGTAGAAACGAAGTTGATAACTTATGTATTTATCTGTATCAAATCCTGCTTGTGCTTTATAATAATCTTCTTTTAGTTTATTAATATGATTCGAAAACATCAACCCAATATGAGTATTTAACGACTCTTGATTGACCGAAGAGATAGTTTTGTATAAATTATTAATTGAATCCTTATACAATTCTAAAAAGCTCTTCATTTCAACCGTAAAATCAAAATCTAAACTGTCATAAACACCTTCTTTTGCAGCATAAGCCTTAAAGTCGTCAATAGTTTTTTTATCAACAATAAATTGATTTTTAAACTGTGCAAAAGTTGGGTATTGGGTTTTCATTTCGGCTCGTTTATTATCTAATACCGACATAGTGTATTGATTAAACATTCCTGCACGAGCTAATTTTGAATAATAATAAGAAGTTTTATTTGTATCCATAGGAATAAAAATATCGGGCATAATTCCACCGCCTCCAAAAACCACTCTACCCCTAGGGGTAATATACTTTAAAGAATCAGGAAATTTAATACTATCTGCCGAAATCATTTCAGAATGTTTAAAACGGTTGGATAAATCTTTATAATATTCATCAACGCCTTCTTCATAAGGTTTTTGAATGCATCTTCCTGTGGGTGTGTGATAGCGAGAGGTTGTTAAACGAATCATTGAACCATCGTAAAGATTATACGGTTTTTGAACTAATCCTTTTCCAAACGAACGACGCCCCATAATAATTCCCCTATCCCAGTCTTGAATAGCCCCAGAAACAATTTCGCTAGCCGAAGCAGAACCTTCATCAATTAAAATAATTAATCGTCCTTTTTCAAAATTACCTTTTTCTGTGGAATTATATGTTTGTTTAGGCGAATAAGCTCCTTCGGTGTAAACAATTAATTTATTTCTTTCCAAAAATTCATCGGACAATTGAATGGCTGTATTTAAATATCCCCCCGAGTTACCTCTTAAATCTAAAATTAAATGCTTCATGCCCTTTATTTTCAATTCGGAAATTGCGGTTTGGAATTCTTCCATTGTGGTTTGTGCAAAACGATCGAGTTTTATATATCCAACGTCATTATTTGCCATAAAATAGGCATCAATGCTGTTAATTGGAATTTTATCTCGAATAACCTTAAATTCAATTGGTGCTGGCTGACCTTTTCGCAACATAAGCATTTTCACTTCTGTTCCTTTGGGTCCTCGAAGCCTGTCAAAAACCCATTTATTATCCACTTGTTTACCCGTAGCAAATGCAGTATCTACTTTTAAAAATTTATCCCCAGCTAAAATACCAACTTTTTCGGAGGGACCACCATTAATAACAGCAACAACGACAATTGTATCTTTAATAATTTGAAATTGAATGCCTACTCCTTCAAAGTTACCTAATAGCGGTTCATTTGTTCTTTTCACGTCTTCTTTGGATATATAAGCAGTATGTGGGTCTAGTTCTTTAAGCATTTCTAAAATTGCTTTCTCGACATATTTATCAAGCATAACGGTATCCACATAAGCAAACTTTATTAACTGCAAAATGGTAGACATTTTTTCGTTATTAGCTCGATAATCTTCGGTTTGAGATTGAGCTTTTATTATATTTGAAAAACTAAATAATAATGCTGTAAATAGAAAAATTAGACTGAGTTTTTTCATAATAATTGATTGTTTCATGTATTAGATTAGCAAAAGTACAATATTCCTTTTATATGGACAAAAGAAATAGATAAACGCCAAATTTATTACTATTATTTTATAAAGAATTATAATTAAATTCAAAAAAAGTTAAAGAATTAAAACGTTAATTAAATCTTTACCTCCCTGTTTTTCAGAACAATAACCACATCAAATATTCTAACTTAAAAACATTGAAACACAAAAGGCATATTATATACAGATTTTTGGAGTGCTTACTAATTAGCCTATTTGTGATATTGGGACATAAATGGCTTCACTTAAAGACATCATTGCATTTATTAAAAAAACACCTTCAAATTCTCGCACATCTTTTAATTGAATAGATTTGGTTTTGATAATTTTTGATTTCAATAAAAATTCGCGTTGAACCCCACAGAGCAGCGGAGTATTAGGAGTGTAAAGAGTTGATTTTTCCTTAAAAACTAAGTTTGCAAAAAGGGAGTCGGTAACCATACCTTTTTGAATAAAAATTGGTAATGTGTCATTATTAAAATTTTTGCATAGTTCATTTAATATGCTTCTTTCTGAAAATTTATAATTATACAAAAAATCATCGGGCAACTCAACAAAAAGTAATCTGTTTATTTTTCTTCTTTCGTATGGTAAATATTGAATGGAAGAGATTTCCTTAGAATATTCCACACGTAATTTATATCGTTTATTATCGGGGGGTGGGTTATTATTAATTACCGAATCAAGACTAATTGCGTTTACTCTTTTAAAAAAATGTGCAAATGTTCTTTCCAATCGTGCTTGATGAAAATCCATCAATTCGGCTTTACCTTTAATAACTCTTATGCTTTCAATAAAGTGGTACATAAATTTTATCTAACATTTCTTGATATTCTGATTTTGGGTCGCTGCTTATTGTAATTCCACCACCACTTCGATAAGTAAATCCGTTTTTGTTTTTTTCGATGTAACGAATCATAACCGCCGATTCAACCGTTTCACCGTCAAAAACACCCATAATGCCGGTATAAAACCCCCTATTATCAAGTTCAACTTGGTCGATAATTTGTAAGGTTTTATTTTTAGGAGCACCTGAAATAGAGCCCGCTGGAAGAAGATTCATGATAATATCTCCAAATCTGTTTTGCCAATTAGGCTCTAAGTTGCCACAAATTTCGGAACTAACTTGGAGAAGCTCTTTATTGTTTGTTTTAATACGGTCGATGTACCTAAACCGCTCCACCCTAACACTTTTTGAAACTTTATTCAAATCGTTACGGATTAAATCAACAATGGTGTGGTGTTCATCTATTTCTTTTGAGTCGTTTAATATTTTTGATGCAGCATCTGGAATATTGGCATCAATGGTTCCTTTCATCGGAAACGAACGAATAGTATTATTTTTAATTCTAATAAATATTTCGGGAGAAAAAACAGTAAATTTTTTGGGTATCAAAATCTTATATGGAGCATTGGAATAATAAAATATTTCATCGAGCGAAAGTGATGTTTCTATTTGAGTGGGCATTGTTAGATTTAATAAAAAGGTGTCGCCACGTTGAATACTTTTCAACACTTCATCAAACGACTTTTTATAATCAATAAAAGAAATTGGATTCTTTTTAAAATAAAAATTGGAAGGAGAATTAACTTTTGAAGTCTCAACATTAGAATAATTGGGAAATTTAATCTTAACAATTTCGGGATTTATTGGCAGTGAATAATTTAATAATTGCTTGGCTTGGAAATCAATGACAAAGAAAAATGGTTCCCGTTGGCTGGCTTTACGATTTAATTCTTCGGCAATGTTTTTCATTTATTAATCGTATTTTTCCAGTTCAATTCTGCCAATATTTTTAATTTTAACGTTATCGAAATAAACGACTTTGTGCTTGGTTTCTTTTTCTAAAGCCGAAATTTTAACATAAGTTATCTCGTCGGAAGAACAAAGCGAAAAATTTCCCCATTTGTCGGAAAATGTATAAACATGTTTTTCCCATTTTTTATTCCAACCGTATATTACAGCATCTTGAATTGGTGTTCCCTTTTCATCTTCAACCAAACCCTTAATTTGAAAGGAACAATCTTCGGTACGATAATAATGAAGGTCGTCGGCATTATTACTTTCGTTTATATTAAAAACGGCATTTCTATTTTTAAACGTTTCGACAGCGGGTTTAAAATTTCCTTTTTGATCAATTAATCCAAACCAATTTTGTTCACTACCCCAAAACACATCTCGATAAACCCACCAAGAGAAACCGATTGCTCCCGAAGAAATAGATTTTTCGAAAGAAAACTTAGCATATTTTTTTTGCATTTCAAGACTTCCCCATGCTGGATATGTTTTTGCTGTATCACTTCCACTATAGCCCGTTTCGCCAATTATCCATGGTTTTTTAATGTTTGTTTTTATCCATTTTAACGATGCTTCAACGTATCCAAAATCGTTTGGTTTTGGATACAAATGAAAACTCAAAAAATCACAATTCACAATCGACGGATCCCAAATCATTACATCTTCGTGCCCTAATAATCCGTAAGTTATAAGTACATTTTTATCATTTTTACGTATCGTTTTATACCAATTTCGGGTGGTTTTTTCAATTTCTTTTTTGCTCGTCAAAACCGATGATGAATAGAGTGGCTCATTGTATAAATCGTAAGCAAATAGTGCTGGATTATTTTTTAAGGTATCGGAAATAATTGATAACCAGTCGGCATAAGTATCGCTAATATTTTGGCGATGCAAATTTGCCCTTCCGGTAAGTAAAATTACTTTTAATCCAAGCTCGTTTGCTTCATAAATAACTTTGTTTAAAATTGATGCTAAAATTTTACTATTTGCCTTTGAATAAGCTACTTTCAAGTTTTCAATCTGTTGTCCATTTTTTGTTAAAAAATAAAGATTTCTGTTTCTTGTTTGGTTTGTTGCCTCCATTTCTAAACCACACAGTCGAATACAATTGAAGCCCATTTCTTTTATTCGAACAAAGTCCGAAAAAATAGCCATTAACGCATCGGTTTCGTTGGAGCAACATCGATTATTGTTTGATGAATAACCATGATGTGGACCCGCAAAAAAAGAACTTCCATCAATGGAATAAATATCAATTTGATAATTTAAAACCAATGGATAAAAATCGACATTGTTTAAATTAAATTTTCCGTTTTCGAGTTTAACCTGCTGTTCATTTAAGCGTTGCGAAAAAGCATTTAATGAAATTAAAACAAAAAGTATTAAGTAATAAAACGAATGTTTACTCATGAATAATTTTTTGTTGAACAATAAAAAAATTAAAACAATTGATAAAACGGTGGAAATAGCGACTACCCAAACATTCGAAGAGCTTCCTACCTGATGATAATCAGACGAAATATATCCATTATAGAATAAATAAGCAGCCACAACCGAAATTCCATTATTTAAAGCATGAGCAATAATAGCTGGTTTTAGCGACATTCCGTAAGCAACTGCATATCCTAAAATTAAACCAAGAGCTATACGGGGGAAAAATGAAAAAAACTGCATGTGCATAGCACTAAACAATATCGATGAAATTAGTACAGCAATGTGTACGCTTTTGGTTCGTTCAATTAAAATGCGTTGTAAAGCTCCTCTAAATAAAAGTTCTTCGCACACAGCTGGTACAATAGCTATTAAAAAAAGATTGAACAATAATCCTTCAATGCTCGATACTTTTAAAAAAACATCCATCATCTTTTCGGAAGCTAATTCTTGATTTCGTAGAGAACTCTCAACCCATTGAAAACTTTCGGGTAAGTGAATTTGTTGATTTAATTCCATTAAAATTGAAACCATTGGAAGTGAGCAAAGTAGAGCAAAAATTGATAATAAATAAACCCAAAATGGCGGATTTTTGGACAAATACAAAAAACTGATGGTGTTTTTTGTGTTTAATCGTGCAAAAAAGAAAGCTGTTCCAGCAAAAACTCCAATTTGTGTTACTAATTGCATTATTTTTAACCATGTAACATTTGAATAAAGAGCATCACCTTGCATGTTTTCAATCACGTCTTTTCCTAAAAAGGGGATACTAAATAGAAGAAAAATGATTGGAATAATAATATACAATGCCATAAACAACATCAAGAAAATCAGAAATTTATGATAAAAAGGCTTGTTTTTTAAAAAAGCATAATCGATTATTGATTTCATTTCATTAATTATTCTTTAATCCAAACATTTACAATTTCACCAACGTACATTTTGTGAAAATCCTTGTTGGGATACTTAGATTTTACAGTTTCTTTATCAATAAAATCCTCTTCTTTTAAAAAGGTTGAAAACAGTTTTTTACATTCAATAATGATACGAGCTTCTTTAAAAGCTACACTTCCATTGGGTGTTTTAAACGGAGTAAGCCCCGATTGAGTCATTTTATCAAAATTACGCCCCGATTTGGTGCCTAATAATTTAAGGATTTCTCGATATTGTTCGGCATAAAATGATATGGTATAATAGTCTTCTTTTTCAGTAAATTCAAAAGTGTATCGTTGTGGGCGAACAAAAATAAATGAAACAGGCTTTTCCCATAGCCATCCTAATCCGCCCCAGCTGGCTGTCATCATGTTAAACTTTGTTTCAGGACTACCTGCCGCTACAAGCATCCATTGTTTACCTATTAAGTCAAATACATTTTCGTTGAGTTTATTAACTTCGATTTTTTTAAAATTTTCCATATACTGATTGTTTTGTGAGTAACCTTGAATTATTATAAAAAGAAATACAAAGAAAATTGCTTTTTGTTTCATGACACTTTATTTTTAGAAGAGGTAAAAGTATAAAAAAATCCCGAGTTTTACTCGGGATTTAATTGGGTTTCCACAACAAATAAATTAATTTATCTGTTTCCCATTATTTTTGCTTACTTTGAATATATTCATCTAATTCTTCACGCGAGCTCGAAAAGCTAAACACGTCGTTAACCATATAAAACTTTGCCTTTTCAAAAGTATAGTCATAGGCAAATTTTGCATATTCAAGTTTATCGTTTTCAAAACTAAAAAGTTTGCAAATTTCTTTAATTTGAGCAACCGACAGACAATTAGCTTTTGTAGCTTGTTTTGCAACTCTCATTTTATCTTCGGCAAAACTTGCTTTTTTTATTTGAGTTTTTACTTCCTCAAAATCATTAGCTGGCATTGCTGCTCTACAATTATTATACGAATTGTCGTTATGTTGCGATGGTTGTGTATTAGGACGATGTGGCTGCGTTGTGGTTTGTGGAGTGGTGGTTGTAGTTGTATTTGTGTTGGTGGTTCCAGCATTTAAAAAACTAATTAATTCTTTTTGTTTATTTTCGCTTTTTATAGCCTTTACAACCACACCATAGTTTTCGGTATCCCAAGTGTATCGATAGCCAAATTTTGCCACTTCGAGTTCATCAACCGTGGGGTAATTAAGTTGTATAATTCCTGCAACTTGTTCAGACAACATACAGTTTTTACTAAAAATTGATTTAATATATTCTAATCGGCTAAACATATTTTGAGCTTCAATATCGTATTTAAAATCCATGTACCCTTTTTGACTCATCGATGGATTTTGGCACATTGAGCCATTTTTCATATAGCTACTTGTAATGTTGCTTGATGTCGTTGTTTGCGATGTATGTTGAGTTGTCGTTGTAGTTGTTTGAGTGTTTGTGGGGACATTCATATTTACATTAAAATCAACTCCTAAATTTGGGTCTTTAACTGTCATGTTAACACTGTTATTATTCACAGTTGTAGTTTGAGTTTGCTGAGGTTGAGTAACGTTCGTTTGAGTTTGTTGAGGTTGTGTTGTTGTTTGCTGTGTTTGTGTTGTACCGCTACCTACTGGTTCAAAATTAACGATACGAAGTACATATTTACCCTTGTCTTTTTTTCGAAGTTCATAGGTTAAATTACAAACTTGTTCATCTACGTTAATTGTGTAAATTGACTGATCAACTGTGGTTAATTTTTCATCATCAATTAGCACTTTAATTTTAAATGAGCGATCAACAATATTATCAACCGTAACCGACGTTGCTGGCTTTTCGTTTTGTTTTATTCCATTTCGAACAATCCAAAATTTTTCACCGTCTTTACTAAATATTGTCAAAGAAGACTTTACTTGTGCATTCACTTGGAATGAAATAAAGGCAATGATAAATAAGATTCCAATTTTTTTCATATTATTTATTTTTTATTTTACTTTCGGAGTAGTTTTTTTAACAGGAGATTTTGTGGGTGTTTTAGCAGGTGTAGTCGTTTTAGGTTTAGTAGTAGTGGTTTTAGGTTTGGTCTCGGTAGTAGTGGTTTTAGGAGGAGTTGTAGTTTTTGTATCTTCTTTAGGTTGTTCAACTTGAGTTTTTGCGTTATCTAATTCCGGCACTTTTTCTTTACGAGGAGCGAATGAAATTTGTCGTCCATAAATTAATCGAACATCCATTTCTTTAGACGCAAAAAAAGGAATTTGGTCGGCATAGTCGATAATTTTATCGGCTAATTCATCTGGACGCTTGCGGAAAGTGCAAATTAGCTTTGTATAATTGTCAAAACTTACTATTTCCATTTGACCACCAAAATTATTATCCGATTTAAGTTTGGTACGAAGGTCTCTAAAATCGCGATACGAACCGGAAGCATAAAATCTTAATTCATAAGGAGTTCCATTATTAACCCAATCGCCAATGTATGTATTGAACACTTTAAAAAGTTTATCAATATTTGAATTAACAGCGGTTGTAACACCACTAAACATTGTTGCTTTAGCTTCTTTTCCACTATTCCAATCACTTTCCATAATAATTGTTCCCAGTCCTTCCGCAGTACAATTATCGTATGCTTTTAATTCGATAATAATTTTTGAAGATGTACGAGTATCAAAAGCTTCACTACGTTCGGAAATACGAATACTACTAATTTTAATTATAAATTGAGCATCGGCTTTAAAACCAAGTTGTTGAACGTATGTTTCTTCGCTAGCATCTTTTGATTCCTGAAAAATTCGTTGAGATTCTTTGTTTAACTCATCAAACCGTGATTTCTCAATGTAGCGATATTTTCGGTTTGACAAGGCCTCATTAATGCGTTCCACAGCAAAATTATAAATATCTAACTCTTCTGTTTTTACTTTTCGAGGATCGAACATAACTAAAAAGCGAATTCCGCCAATTGTTTTAGCCATTAAGTTAACATCTGCTTTTAATGGAGCTAAACTAACAACCGCTTTAACCATAATTTCAAAACGGTCTTTCATTGGTGTTTCTTTAACAATTGAATAGCTTGCAATATACCCTTCTGTTTTTGTAGAAATTGCATCGGATAAAACCATATAATTTTCGACTTGCGTTTGTGAAGATACTGCAACCCCAACAGCTTGTCCAACAGCAGTTCTAAGCGCATCTTGCAATGCATCTTCTCGAGTTAAGCCTACTCCTTTAACCTCAACGGTAGTTGTTTCTTGTGCCATCATTCCAACACAGAGAAATAAAACAAATATTGTTGCAAATATTTTTCTCATAGTATTTTAAATTATAAAATTAATGCCATTGCAATTTTTCCAACAGTAGTGGCTACTTTACCAATTTTTTGCCAATTGATTTTTTTAGCAATTTTACTGTTATCAATTTTTATCGTACCATCAAACGATTCAATAACATCAATTACTTGAGCTCCTTTTTTTGAACCAATGGTATTAATTATTTCTTTTGATGCGGAAACAATTTTAGGAAATTTGCCTGTTTTAGGGTCAAAATACTTACTATAATCAAGTAAAATATTATTATTTTCGTCCATAATTATTGGGAACATGCTCGGGCTGTATTCTTTTCCATTAAAATTGAAAACCATATCGGTAATGTCTTCAGTTTTAATTTCCTCCGAATTACCTGTTTCAAATGGGATAGTAGTTTTTCCCATGGTAGCTTTTTTCGATTTTTGATCTAAATTTTTAAAGATTGCAGGAGCAACACCGCCTTTATCGTATAATGGAACCCTCATGGTTACTTCAATATAACCATCTTTTTCAACAGCTTCGCCAACTTGTTGAGCATTTTTAATTACACCGTCAACTTGTGTAAGGATGTAATCACTTTCGGTTATCATATCAACCACTTTCGTTTCGGAAACAACGCGAACTCCTTTTATAATTTCTAATAAATTTCGCTGTGCTTCAACAATTGCTCCTCTTCGTGCCATTAATTTAGCTTGAGCTGGATTTTTAAATTTTTCGTTATCAATAACCGACATTCCTTTTGCTTCGACATATTGTTCTGTCCAATCGATTTTACCTTTGGGTAAATTTTCAACTATTGGTTCATAAGCAGGGTCTGTAGTTTCTGTGGGCGTATTTTTAACAGTTTGGTCTTTGGGTGTTTTATCGATAGGCTTTTGAGTAGTTGTTTCGGGTTTAGTTTTTTTAGGATTATTGTCTTTTGCTTTTGTATTAGTAGCAGGTTTGGTTTTGTCGATTGGTTTCGTTTTATCGACTTTATTAACGTTTTTATTTGTAGTTTTTTCTACTTTTTTTGTTTCTTTTGGCTTTTGTGCCGAAACTTGAAGCGTATTACCGGTCAAAAATATTCCAAGTATAAACAGAATCAAAATTTGACTTGTGAAAAAATGAGTTTTTGAGTTTTTCATCTTCATTGGTTTTAATAAATATTAATTTAAATTGATATAGCCTTATAATTTGTAAAATTACAAAATTTAATTAAAAATAACTTTTTTGCAAAAATACAAAATTTGCGGAAGTCGGTTTTGCAAAACTTGTGCCATCTTTACAATAACGCCTTTTAATAATTTTAATAACGCCAAAATTTACCTAATTAGAGTTTCTAATACTTTTTCTAAAGCATCGGCTCTAAGTCCTTTTTGTATAATTTTTCCATTCGGATCAATTAAAACAGAATATGGAATGCTTTTTACGCCATAAAGAGCAGATGCTGCAGATTCCCAATACTTTAAATCGCTAACATGAATCCACGTTAAACCATCTTTAATAATTGCTGCTTTCCAATTGTCGCCCGATTTATCTAGTGAAACACCATAAATTTGGAAGTTTTTATCCTTAAAACGATTATATACTCTTACTAAATTTGGATTCTCGCGGCGGCAAGGACCACACCAAGAAGCCCAAAAATCGATTAATACATATTTTCCACGAAGCGAAGTGAGTTTAACAATATTTCCGGAAGTATCAGGTAATGATATTTCGGGAGCTTCTTGTCCAATTTGAGAACTTTTTTGAGAGGTAATTTTTTTGTTCATTTCAGCCACAAAAACGTTGTCTTTAAAATTTCCAATTAATGATTTACAAACGGTATCATGAACCTCAAAAAACTGATCAAATGGTAATTGTTCAACAAAAATTAAATTACACAACAAATTTGGCTTTAAAATAATTAGATTTTTATAAGCAGCTAATTTTTCAACATCAACTTTTTGATAGTCTTGTTGAAGTTGCTGATTAAACTGAGTATTTCCTGCTTCGTTATATGTTTGAAACACCTTATTTATACTGTCTTGTTTGTTTTTATAAAACCGTTCTGTTTTTTGAAAATCGGTTATTTGTTTAATTTCTTCCGAGCCTTTACTTTGCGAAACAGTATAGTTTTGAGTAGGGTCGATGGTTAACGAGATTTTTTCATTGGGTTTTAATACAATTAGCGTTTTGCTTTGATTGTAATTAATTCGATAAAAACCATAATTTTTAATTAAAGTGTTAAACTTAAATGCTCCTTCTTTTGAAGTTGTAGCCGAATCGATAATTGGATTATTGTAAAAGTCGAAATATTCCAAATAAATTTTAGCATTAGCAACTCCTGTAATTACTCCATCAATAGTTGTTTTTTGTGAAAACAGGGTGCTATTTATTACAAGGATTATAATAACCAAAAAAAGTCTTTTCATATTTATTAATTTGGCGTAAAGATATAAATTATCTATAAAGCCACAAAATAAAATATTGAGAAGAGATAATCTGGCAATTCTGTCAATATAGAAAAATAATTAAAAACAAGCAAAAAATAATAACTTTGTAAAAAAACTTAATCTACAATGGACTTAAAACGACTTTTTCTGCTTGATGCTATGGCTTTGATATACAGAGCGTATTATGCACTAAATAAAAATCCTCGAATCACATCAAACGGACTAAATACTTCGGCGATATTAGGATTTACAAATACCTTGTATGATATTTTAAAAAATGAAAAGCCATCGCACATTGGTGTAGTTTTCGATTCGCATGCTCCCACCCTGCGAGTTATGGATTATGAGGATTATAAGGCAAATAGACAAGCAACTCCCGATGATATTGTTAATGCTTTACCTTACATTAAACAAATTGTCAAAGCTTTTGGAATACCCATTCTTAAACTCGATGGCTACGAAGCAGACGATATTATTGGAACCATTGCCAATAAGGCTTCGGAGGCAGGATTTGAAGTGTTAATGATGACTTCCGATAAAGATTTCGGACAATTATTAACCGACAAAATTCACATCTATAAACCAGCAAAAATGGGCGAAAAGGCTCAAATAGTAAAAGTAGACGATTTTTGTGCAAAATACGAAATTAAAGAACCCAAACAATTTATCGATATTTTAGGTTTGTGGGGCGATGCCGTAGATAATATCCCAGGCATTCCAGGAGTTGGTGAAGTAACCGCCAAAAAATTAATTGCCCAGTTTGGTTCTATCGAAAATATGATTGAAAAAGTTGATGAAATTAGTAACGAAAAACTTCGTCAAAAAGTAATTGAAAATACAGAAAAAGCATTAATGTCGAAAAAATTAGCCACTATAATTTTAGATGTGCCCGTTGAATTTGAAGAAGACAAATTAAAATATGAAAATCTAAATTTACCCGAATTAAAAAAATTGTTTCAAGAATTAGAGTTTAGAACATTAGCAAATAGAATTTTTACCGATTTTTCGGTAAAACCCCCTCCTGCCTCCGAAGGAAAACAAACAGCCATGTTGTTTTCGGACGGCGAACTTAATTTATTTTCCAATTTAGATGATAATCAATCTTTTCAATCTTCAAGCATTTATAAAAAGCTAAATTTGGAAGAATCTTCCTATACACAAATTATAACTACCGAAGAGTTAATAATTGCACTTGAAAACCTTGAAAATTCAAATAACTTTTCATTTTTCACTACGGGCTTAAATGTTGGAATAATTGACTCGGAACCAATTGGAATAGCATTCTCGAACAATGACCATGTGGCTTTTTATGTTCCCTTATTTGGAACGGATAATCGAGATGCTTTTATAAATCTTTTATCTGATTTTTTTAAGAATTCAAAAGCTGAAAAAATCACCTATGATTTAAAAACAAACTTTTCAAAATTGAAAAAATTAGGAATTCCTTTTCCCAATAATTGTCATGATTTAATGTTGGCACACTATATTATTCAGCCCGAAACCCGTCATGGTTTTGATTATCTTTGTCAAACTAATTTAAAATATGAACCCATTAACATCGAGGATTTATTTGACTCAAAAAAACACTCTTTACATCAACTCTCTTTCGTTTTGGCTGATTCGGTTAAAAACAGTTTGTGTGAGCGGGCTGATTTAATGTTACAATTATTTCCGAAAATTTTCAACGATATTAAAACAAATCCTGCGTATGGTTTATATTCCAACGTAGAGATACCATTAACCGAAGTATTGTGTGATATGGAATATACTGGAGTAAGTATAGATAAATCTGCACTAAACAACTTTTCGGAAACACTCAAAAAAGAGATTGAAATCATTCAAAATCAAATATTTGAACAAGCGGGTGAAGTTTTCAACATCGCTTCACCTAAACAACTTGGTGAAATTTTATTCGACAAAATACTTGTGGATCCTAAAGCAAAACGGACAAAAACCAAGCAATATCAAACGGGAGAAGACGTATTGCAAAAATTGGTCGGACAACACCCTATTATTCCTCTAATTCTTGAATTTAGGAGCTTAACAAAGCTAAAGTCGACTTATGTTGATCCACTTCCACTACTTATCAATCCTAAAACTAATCGCATCCATGCCACGTTTAATCAAGCAGTAACCTCAACTGGACGATTAAGCTCAACTAATCCTAATTTACAAAATTTACCCATTCGTTCCGAAAAAGGCAAGGAAATTCGCAAAGCAATAATTCCATCAAGTTCTGATTATTTAATTCTTTCTGCCGATTATTCGCAAATTGAGTTACGAATAATAGCCTCGATGAGTGGTGATAAAAACATGTGCGAAGCGTTTGAAACCGGAATGGATATTCATCGTGCAACCGCAGCAAAAGTGTTCGACATAAATCCCGAAGATGTTTCCCCCGAAAAGAGACGTAAAGCCAAAGCGGTTAATTTTGGCATCATTTACGGCATCTCGGCTTTTGGTTTAGCCGATCAACTTAGTATTTCTCGAAAAGAAGCAGCCTTACTTATTGAATCTTATTTTGAAAAATATCCCGATGTAAAAAAATTCATGGATAACCAAATTATTAAAGCTAAAGAATTGGGCTATGTCGAAACGTTAATGCATCGCCGTAGATATTTAAATGACATTAATTCCAGCAACTCTATTGTTCGTAATTTTGCCGAACGCAATGCAATTAACGCTCCTATTCAAGGTACGGCTGCCGATATGATTAAAATTGCTATGGTGAAAATTTTTAATGAATTTAATAAAAACAACTTAAAATCGGAGGTTTTAATCCAAGTTCACGACGAACTTGTTATTGAAGTTTTAAAATCGGAAATTGAAACTGTGAAAAATATAGTAAAAACCGAAATGCAAAATGCTTTGCCTTTAAATGTTCCTGTTGACGTTCAAATTGAAGTTGGAAATAATTGGATTGAAGCACACTAAAATGTAACTGCTATGGTATAATTAATTTTTCGCCAATTTTAATTAACGAATTACTCATTTTATTTGCCTTTTTTATAGCATCAACCGAACACTTGTATTTTTTAGACAAACTATTTAAGGTGTCGCCCTTTTTAACAATGTGAGTTTTGGTTCGCGTGGAGGAATCACGATTCTTTTGCTTTTTTGAAACTATATCCTCATCCACACTTATTTTAAAATCTTCCATTTCCTTAGTAATTACAGACATCAAGGAATCTGTTTCTAACGATTTTGGGTACACCACATTAAACGCATTAAAAAAAGCTAAACTGAGCAAATCGCCTTGCAGGTAATATCCCGTTTTAAAAAAGTGCAATTTGTCTTTTTGAGCCAATCCATTAGCTTTCCATTTTACCATCGAATTATCTCCGCCCATAACCAAGTTCAAGTCCCAATATGCAGAATTGGTTTTAAGAGCAATTTTTTCGAGCGTTCGATTAATCGCCATTTTATGAACTGGTCGACGATTGTTGCTTTTGGTATCTGGAGCCAACGTAATCAATACTTCAACTCCTGGTATTTCCTTTTTAATTTGTTCAATAAATCTGGAAATATCTTTAAAATATCCAATAGAATCAAATTCGGGCAAATAGGTTTCGTTTGATCCATAGGAAAAAATGATTAAATCGGGTTTTAAAAAAATTAATTGCGGAATTAATAACGGATTGTTTCTGGAAATTTGAAAAAAATGGGCACCAACAACTCCACAATGATGATATTGAACGCCTCTTCTTTGGCTACCTTCGTACATTACTCCGTTAAACAAAAAATCATTTTGTAGGTTGCTTGTTTTCTTTAATTTGAAACTAATTTCTGTGTTTTCAGCAGGAATGCAAATCTTGGTTATATCACATTTTAACGATAGATTTTTGGAAATTAAAAGCGAATCGCCAAGTGGCGTTGAACAAATTAATTGATAATTGTTTGTACCATGAAATATTGTTACCGTTTGATGGGTTGATTCTTTCAAATACTCCTCATTCTTTAAATATTTTAGCTCAAAGGAGGAATTTGTATCCAGTGTGCGAAGTGCATATCCTTTTATACCAATCGGTATTTTATTGGGATGTGAAGTAACATTATTAAAATCCCAATTCCCTTTAAAACTCGCTTTTAAATTATATGGTCCAATACTTCTACACGCCGAATAGGGAAAAAGAACTCCATAACCGGCATCACCAAAAATTGTTTTTATGTTTTTTTCAAATGTTCCCGAAAAATAACCGATTTGAATATGAGAATCGCCAAAATGAACAACTACAAAAGTTGAATCAGTCCCATTTTTTATTGATTGTAATTTTTGAAAAGTTTTAGTGAGTGCTTGATTATTTTTAATAATGTTTTCCGACAGATTTATTGGGTTTGCCGATAACATCGTGTCTTTTTCGAGATTTTGTGATTTTAATGTGCTATTAAAAATTATTAAACACACTATTAAACAACACTTTAACTTTTTCATTTTAAAATTGGAAATAGATAAATGGTTGCACCGATGAAGATTTAACTTGTAAAAATAATTGAATTAAAACAGCTAAAAGTACAAATTTTAAAATCAAGTCGGTGTTATAGAATTTGTTTTTCACAATTTCTTTGAATTTTTCGGGAAGCATTGTTGCTGCGAAACCGAATAATAACATGAAAATTAAAAGTGGATTAGTGGCATATAGAGGAGAAAAATAGGCAAAATCAAAATTGGTGAAAATATTTTGATAAACAATAATTGCATCGTTCATTGTAACGGCTCTAAATGGTATCCATAACAACGAAACGCATATAAAAGTAATGGACCACGATGCAATTTTATAGAATGGATTATTAATTTTTGTAGGATAATACTTAGTAATAAGTTTATGAATGATTAATAAAACACCGTGCCCTGCTCCCCAGAAAACAAATTTCCAGCTTGCTCCATGCCAAAATCCACCAATTAGCATAGTAAGCAAAAGAAATAATAATTGCATGCTGAATCCTTTTCTGTTACCCCCAAAAGGAATATAAATATAGTCGCGAAGCCATGATGAAAGCGAAATGTGCCAACGTCGCCAAAAATCGGTAATATTTAACGATTTATATGGCGACCGGAAATTTACACAAAGTCTAAATCCAAGCAACAAAGCAATTCCAATAGCCATATCGGTATAACCACTAAAATCGCAAAATATTTGCAATGTATAGCTTAACGATGCAATAACATGCTCAAATCCCGAAAAACCATCTGGAGCCGAAAAAACCGAATCGGAATATTGAGCAATATAATCGGCAATAATAGCTTTTTTAATAAATCCCTTTGTTATTAAATATAAAGCTTCATTTATTTTGTCTTTATCTATTACCGTAGGTTGGTCGATTTGTGGTAAAAAATCACGTGCTCGAACAATTGGACCAGCAACTAAGTGCGGGAAAAAGCTCATATAAAGCATGTAATTTTTATACCCACTTGGTTTTAATTTTTTTTGATAAATGTCAACCAAATAACTGATAGACTGAAATGTATAAAACGAGATTCCAATAGGTAATATTAATTCATCAAATGAATAGCTGCCTCCGGTGATATACGAAACGTTTTCTAAAAAGAAATTCCGATACTTAAAATACATCAAAAACGATAAACTAAAAAGAATACCGCTAATTAAAATCAGCTTTTTATGTTTTAAATTTTGGGTTTTATCCATCCAAATCGAAAACAAATAATCGACAGAAAGGCACGTAAATAAAAGAATTAAGAAATGTCCGCTCGATTTATAATAAAAGTAAAATCCGAAAATGATGATTGCAACATCTCTAATATGTCTTTTCTGAAAGACAAAAGAATAAAAAACTAAAAAAACCGAAAAAATGAGTAGAAAAAATCCGGTATGAAACAGTAAGGGTTCATTCGAGTTGTGCAAAAAAACATTAAGCCATTCCATATTTTTTTATTTTTCCTGTGCAATAATAATAAGAGGAGAGTTTTCAATTTTTAAAACAGTATCTTTTTTAATACTTAAATTTAGTCCATACTTTCTAAGGCTTGTAACGTATGTTGCCACACTATCCATCCAAATTTTTGCTCCATCTTTTGATGGGTGCATTTTATCCTTTGCTCGTTCGAGTTTTAATTTGTGCGATGGATAAAAAAAAGCACCATTCGTCTCGGCTAATAAATTGGTGATACCTTTATCTTGTTTCCATGCAGCAGGACCAATCCAAAAATACTTAATTCCAAATTTTTTAATGGAACCTATAATTTTGTTTACATATTCCCTTCTATTATCCATGTCAGTAACAAAAAGCTCATTTAAACCTAAAGCAATAAATAAATAAGTTGGTTTAAATTTATTTAAAAAGTATGTTAATGTATCCGATTCGCCCCAAACTTTAGTTGAAGAACCATACCATAAAACCGAAGCTACCAAGTCGTGATTATTTAACGCACAATAGTTATAAATTGGTCGTCTTAATCCTTCTAATTGTGAATCACCAATTAATAAAACACGTTCACGCCCCGAAGTATCCATAGATAAATAATCACTAGTGTCTTTCGTAATGTCTTCTAATGTAATAACCGAATCGTTTTTTAATGAATCTTGTGATATTTCGATAAATGGATTGCTTGCCTTTTTAAGTTCAAAAACGATGGCTTTATCGCGAATACTTAGTATTAAAAACAAAATAAATAATGCTAATAAGCCAATTCCTATATAAAGTATGTTTCGCTGTGTTGTGTTCACCCTTGAATACTAATTAAAAAAATTGTGAAAAAATTTTCGTGCAAAATTAATGGATTTATTTAGTTTACAAAGACTTATTTTTTTAGTAATTCAAACAAAAAATAAATATTTTTCTTTTTAAACTTCTATAAATTTTAATAGTTTTAATGGCTTTAAAATAATATCAATATCTTAGCAAAAAATTATTCTATGATTATCATCGGAATTACTGGAACAATAGGTGCTGGAAAAGGAACTATTGTCGATTATATTGTTGAAAAACACGGATTTAAACATTTATCGGTACGTCAATTTTTAATTGATATTATTCTCGAACGTGGTCTTACTCCAAATCGCGACTCTATGGTGTCGGTAGCCAATGAGTTACGTGCGGCTCACGAACCTTCATACATTACCGATCGATTGTATGACAAAGCCATTGAATCGGGACAAAACTGCATCATCGAAAGCATTCGTACTCCTGGTGAAATTATTTCACTTCGTAAAAAAGAGAATTTTTATCTCTTTGCTGTTGATGCTGAGCCTAAAAAGCGTTACAACCGGATTGTTATTCGAAATTCAGAAACGGATAACATCAGTTTTGAAACCTTTTTAGCAAACGAAGAACGCGAAATGAAATCGGAAAATCCGAATCATCAAAACTTATCAAAGTGCATTCAGATGGCAAATTATGTGTTTTCAAATAACAAAACAATTGAAGATTTACAAAACGAAATTGAAGCCATTTTGGTTGAAATAAATAATAAAATTACGAAAGCATAATATGGAAACTGAAGAAAAATACGTCCGTCCATCATGGGATGAATATTTTATGGAAATTGCAAAAACTGTAGCAAAGCGAGCCACCTGCGACCGTGGACGAAGTGGATGTGTTATTGCACGAGACAAGCAATTGTTGGTTACAGGTTATGTAGGTTCTCCTATTGGCTTGCCTCATTGCGACGAAGTTGGTCATCAGTTTAAACAAATGGTACACGAAGACGGCCACGTAACCAACCATTGTGTTCGCACGGTACATGCCGAACAAAACGCCATTTGTCAAGCAGCCAAATTAGGTATTGCTTTAACCGGAGCTACTTTATATTGCCGAATGACACCCTGCCGAACCTGTGCAATGCTAATTATTAATTGTGGAATTATCCGCGTAGTGTGTGAAAAAAAATACCATGCCGGTGCCGAATCCGAAGCCATGTTTGCCGAAGCTGGCTTGAAACTGGAATATGTTGACGAAGAAATTCTTAAATACGAAAAACAATAAACGGTTGTCCGAAGTTTATCAACTTCGGACAACTTTTTTTCGTAGTTTTGCACAAAATTTTGACTATTTATGGATAATTTACTCGAAAAACTTCAGTCCATCTATCACCGATGGATTGAAATTGGTGAAAAAATAACCGACCCCGAAATCATGTCGGACATGAAACAATACATCAAACTGAATAAAGATTATAAAGATTTGATTCCAGTTGTCGATGCATATAAAGAATACAAAAACACCATTGATAATATTAAAAGCGCGAAAGATGTTTTACTGGTTGAAAAGGATGATGAGTTTCGAGAAATGGCTAAAGCTGAATTGGATGAATTATCCATAAAAAAAGAAACCCTCGAAGAAGAAATTCGGATTTTACTGCTTCCCTCCGACCCTCAAGATTCAAAAAATGCTATTGTTGAAATTAGAGCTGGAACAGGTGGCGACGAAGCTTCCATTTTTGCAGGCGATTTGTTTAGAATGTATGTCCATTTTTGCGAAACTAAAAATTGGAAAATCGAAATTGCTAGCCAAACCGAAGGAACAATGGGCGGTTTTAAGGAAATAATAATGAATGTTTCGGGCGATAAAGCATACGGAATTCTAAAATACGAATCAGGTGTTCATCGCGTACAACGTGTTCCTCAAACCGAAGCACAAGGTCGCGTTCACACTTCGGCTGCATCGGTTGTAGTTTTACCCGAAGCCGATGAATTTGATGTGGATATTAAAGCCAATGATATTCGCAAAGATACCTACTGCTCTTCTGGTCCTGGCGGACAATCGGTTAACACAACCTATTCTGCGGTTCGTTTAACGCATATTCCAACGGGTATTGTTGTGGCTATTCAAGATGAAAAATCTCAAATCAAAAATCTCGAAAAAGCTATGAAGATTTTACGTTCTAGAATATTTGAAATCGAATATCAAAAATACTTGGATGTAATCACTTCTAAACGTAAAACGATGGTTTCAACTGGAGATCGTTCTGCAAAAATCAGAACATATAATTATCCTCAAAATCGTGTTACCGATCACAGAATTAATTATACAATGTATAATCTTACTGGCTTTATGGATGGCGACATCGAAACTCTTATTGAAGCCTTACAGGTTGCCGAAAATGCCGAACGTATGAAAGAAGACATTGGTTAAACGCCTTATTTTTAATATTTCTAAATTATTGAAAAATATCTATTTTTAATGTTTCTCTTTAAGAATTTGACTACATTTGACAAAAAATGTCAACACTTATTATGTCAACAGTCGGAATCAAATTAAGGGAACTTAGAGAAAAATCGGGACTTTCACTCCGAAAAGCAGCAGTACAAGTAGATATTGATGTTGCGATTTTGAGCAAAATGGAAAGAGGGGAACGAAAATTCACGAAAGAATTAATTATTAAACTTTCTGAGTTATACAATTTTAATCCTGAAAACTTAATAATAGATTTTCTTAGCGAAAAAGTTGTTTACGACTTGAAAGACGAAGAATTTGGATTGAAGGCATTAAAAGTGGCTGAACAAAAAATCAAGTACAACAAAGCAAATTAGACAATTATGGATATAAAGAATTTCATTGAAAAGCTCGGATTTACTGGTAATCTTTTTACTTATAGTAAAGAGTATAAACTTCATAATTATACAATCCGTATTGACCTGCAAAAAGGGAAAATATATTACAGAAAAGATGAAAAGACCACAGTAGAAAGGCAGGAAGACGGACAAATTCAATTAGGCGACCATACAACCTCAAATTTTTCAGCACCTGAAAGCCTTGTTGTACTTGAATGTGTAAACAGAATATTGGAAAAAGGATATGCTCCAAATGATATTCACCTTGAAAGAAAATGGAAAGTTGGACACGGTGCAAGTGGCGGAAAAGCAGACATTAATATTTACAATAAAAGTGATGGTAAAACACTTTTGATTATTGAATGTAAAACTTGGGGTGAAGAATTTGAAAAAGAAAAAAGCAAGATGGAAGAACACGGTGGACAGTTGTTCACCTATCTGAATCAGGATAAAAACGCTCAATTCCTTGTTTTATATGCTTCAAAACTTGAAAACGATGAGTTTATTTATGACAATTTAATAGTTCAAGTAAAAGACAGAAAAGAAGATTTAGAAAAGTCGTTAAAACAAATTGAAGAAGAAAATATTAAGCTCTATCGTGATGCAAATAATAAATCGGAATTATTTGAGGTTTGGAAAGAGTCTTTTAATAAATATTTCCATTTTAACGGTATTTTTGATGATGATGCGAACGCATATTCTTTAGAACTAAAAGCTCTCAAAAAGAAAAATTTAAAAAAACTTGATGATGCCAAAGGTTTGTTCAACAAGTTTGCAGAAATATTAAGGCACAACAATATTTCAGACAATGCAAATGCGTTCAATCGTGTTCTTTCCTTGTTTTTGTGCAAAATCGTTGACGAAGAAAAAAAGGACGAAGATGTTTTAGATTTTCAGGTAAAGGAAGATGAAGAATACGAACACATAATCGACCGTCTGCAAGCCTTGTATCAGAAAGGAATGGCAAAATTAAATGAAGAAATAATATACTATTCTGAAGAAGAAATTCGTGATATTATTAAACTTTATCCGGTTTTAACCCCAATTGAAAAAGTCGAGGAAATATTTAGGGAATTAAAGTACTATACAAATAATGAGTTTGCTTTTAAGGAAGTTCATAATAAAAAGTTATTCCAGCAAAATGCCCGTGTTTTGGTTGAAGTAATAAAACTTATTCAAAATTATCAGTTCCGTTTTACAAGCAAACAACAAGTGCTGGGCGATTTCTTTGAATTAATGGTTAACCATGGTGTAAAACAATCGGAAGGGCAATTTTTTACTCCAATTCCAATTGTAAGGTATATTATTTTATCACTTGGTTTTGAAAATATTATCAATAAAAAATTGGAAAAAGAAGATACCGGGTTTTTACCTAAAATTCTCGATTATGCTTGTGGAGCAGGGCACTTTTTAACCGAAAGTATTGAAGAATTGCAACAGATTTTAAAAGGTATAGATGAAGCAAATCTCAATCTTGAGTTAAGCAAAAAAGTTGAAGAATACAGAGAAGGAACAGAATGGGCTGCCGATTATATTTTTGGAATTGAAAAAGATTATCGCCTTGCCCGCACTTCTCAAATTGCTTGCTATATAAATGGAGACGGTGACGCAAATATCATTTTTGGCGATGGTTTGGAAGAACATGACAGATTGAATTTAGATAAAAAGAAATTTGATGTAGTTATTGCCAATCCGCCATATTCGGTTGAAGCATTTAGAAATTATTTAAATGTGGGTAGAGCTCATTTCGACCTATTCGAATCGTTAACCGAAAGAAGTAAAGAAATAGAGGTTTTATTTATCGAACGTACAAAACAAGTATTAACCGACGGAGGCATTGCCGGAATTATTCTTCCTTCTTCTATTTTAAGTAATACAGGTCTATATACAAAAGCTAGAGAAATTATTCTGAAACATTTTGAAATTACAGGAATAACTGAACTTGGAAGTAAAACATTTATTGCTACCGGAACAACTACGGTTATTTTATTTTTAAAACGCAGATGTGACGATTTTTTAAAAGATCGAAAATATATTTCCGATGATTTATTTAACAATGTGAAATACGCAATAAACCAAAGGTATATCGATGCTGATAGATTTTTAGAAATGTTTGTAAAACATCGTGGGTTTGATTTAGACGATTATAAGCGTTTCTTAATTGTGGAGATAAATGATAATTTATCAAAAACAGAAATGTTTAAAGACTACCGAAATGCATTTGACAATAGCACCGAAATAAAGCAACTGCTAACAAAAACCTTTTATAAAAACTTCTCCAAAGCAGAAAAAGAAAAAGAGCTATCCAAGCGATTCTACGAATATTGTAAAGACAAAGAAAAAGAAAAGTTTCTTTATTTTATGCTGTGCTTAGGCGATGGACATAAAAACCCATTAACTATTGATAAGTACTACACACATCAAAAAACTATTGTTGTTAAAACAGGCAAAGAAATTGATGAACAAAAACAATATTTGGGGTACGAATTTGTTGGACGCAAGGGTTACGAAGGCATAAAAATTGACCAATATGGCGGAAAAATGTTTGATGAAACCAATTACGATAATCCCGAAAAAGCCAATTCGTATATGCGTAATGCTTTTAAAGGGAATTCAATAACAAAAATTCACGAAACTCAACAAAAGAACATTAATGTCTTTAGATTGGTTGATTTGATAGATTTTAATAGGGTGGAGTTTGAAAAAGTGATTAGAACAGAGTCTGAAAATAAATTAGTTGTTGTTTCAAAATGGGAAATCAAAAGAATTGAAAATTGTTTAGCTGAGATAATAGGTGCAAAAACAAAGATAGAACAAAATGAATTTGAGTTTTCAGGAAAAATTCCGGTTGTATCACAAGAATCAAATAAACTAATTTCTGGCTACACAAATAAAAATGTTGAACCAATAACCGATTTACCTTTAATTATTTTTGGTGACCATACTTGCAACTTCAAATATGTAAACTTTAATTTTGTTCGAGGTGCAGACGGAGTTGTTCTGCTTAAACCTAATAGTGATTTTGTTCCAAAATACTTTTATTATTTTATCCAGACGCAAAAGATTGAAGATGCTCATAAATACTCAAGACATTTTAAATATTTAAAAGAAAATTATATCCCTGTTCCTCCCAAAGATATTCAGCAAAAAATCGTTTCCGAAATCGAGAAGATTGAAAAGAAGGAGAATGAAAATGTTCAGAAAATTGAAAAGTTAGAAAAGGAAATTTCGGAGATAGTTATATCCACGAATAAAGAGTTAAAAGGTAAATTTATTGATTTTGCAAGTTTAGAATATGGTGCAAGTTTGCCAGAAAAAAATCGAATCAAAGGTGAGTTTCCAGTAATGGGAAGTAATGGAATTGTTGGTTACCACACAGATTTTTTAATAAAAGGACCAGCAATAATAATTGGTAGAAAAGGTTCAGCTGGAAAAATTGTTTATCAAGAAAAATCCTGTTTCCCTATTGATACTGCATTTTATGTGAAATTAAAAAATGATAATATTCCGATAAAATATTTCTACTATTTTATTAAAACATTAAATTTAGAAAAACTTGGTGCAGGAGTTGGTGTGCCGGGTTTAAATAGAAATGAAGTACATAATCTTGAAATTGGTTTACCTACTTTTGAAGAACAGAAAAAACTTGTTGCAATCATTGATAAAAAAGAAAAAGAAATTGATAAATTGAAACTGGCATTATCGACAATTGAAGCTGAAAAAGAAGAGGTGTTGAAAAAATATTTGTAAGAAAAGTAACTCATTTTTTAGATATAAATAAGATGGTAACATATCAATTGGCTTTATCAAATCAGTCCTTTTAAAACAATATAAACTGAAGCGAAGAAATTTAATATGGGAATGTTTGATTATTTAAAAATTAATACAAACCTATTGCCTTTGTCCGAAAGCGAAAAAAAGGCAATCGGAGATAATGTAATATGGCAAACAAAAGACTTAGATAAAGCCTTGTCAACAGCCGAAATTACAGATGATGGCAAACTTCGTTATTTGGAAATTGAGTACGTAAAAGATGATACATCTTTTTTGAAAGGAAGAGAAATGGGATGGATTGAAATTGAAATGCATGGTTTTGTAAACTTTTATGGCAAAGTAAACGACACATTTTATGAATTTGAAGCCAAATTTACCGATGGTAATTTAGTAGGTATTACTCGTTTAAGCAATCAAAATTCATATTAAATAACACATCCTCACGGTGAAAAAACACATTACCATTCCTATTTTTATTCCGGGCTACGGATGCTCAAACGATTGCGTGTTTTGTAACCAAAAATCGATTACTGGGGTATCTAAAAACCCAAGTTCAGATGAAGTTTGTGAAATCATCAAAACCTGGCTTTCTTCGATAAATATTGCTGAAACTGAAGTTGAAATTGCTTTTTTCGGTGGTAATTTTTTAGGACTTTCAACTAAAATACAACGTGAATATTTATCAATAGCTGAAAAATTTGTAAAACAAGGAAAAATTTCGTCTATCCGTTTTTCCTCTCGTCCGGATACAATAACCGAAAATTCATTAAATGCAATTTCCGACTTTTCGGTAAAAACCATCGAAATTGGAGTGCAATCAATGGACGATGAGGTTCTTTGCCTTTCGGGTCGCGGACATACCTCAAAAGACTCCGAAAAGGCTGCTAAACTCATTTTAAAATTTGGATACACTCTTGGTATGCAAATGATGGTTGGATTACCCGGCGATAATCCCCAAAAATCACTCAATACAGCTCTTGCGATTATCAAAGCCGGCGCATCACAATCCCGAATTTATCCAGTTTTGGTGATTAAAAATACTGCTTTAGAAACACTTTATCATCAAAATAAATATTCCCCTTTAAGTATCAACGATGCGGTAAAACAAGTGGCTCCTTTGGTCGATTTATTTAAAAAAAATCAAGTAAAAATTTTAAAAGTTGGCTTACATCCGTCCGAAGCTTATGCCGAAGGTAAGGATTTAATTGCCGGACCGTATCATCCTTCGTTTCACGAATTGGTTTTATCCGAAATTTGGAAACAACGGTTGGAAAAAGAACTTATACCAAACTCTTTACATGAATTTGAAATTAGAGTAAATTCAAAAGAGATTAATCATGCCATTGGTTATAATGGATCAAATAGAAATTGGATTAAAATGCAATTCAAAAAAGTTGTTTTTACAAGCGATAACAACATTCCTATAGAGCAATTTATCATAAAACCAATTTGATATAATGTCTGCTATTATCTGTGATTATCGATTGCCAGAACGCATGAAATTACAACTTTCTAACTATTACGAAGTGGTTTTATTTTCGGCAAAAGGATTGGTTGAAAGTTCTTTAGATGGTCATCCCGATATTTTTATATCTAAATTACCTGAACAATACATTATTGCACCAAACACTCCGAAACAAATTATTGAACTCTTTATCTCGAGTAATACAAAATGGATTTTGGGTAAAAAAACGGTTGGTTTTTCCTATCCCGACATTGCTTCCTACAACATATCCATAAGCGAAAATTATCTTTTATGCAATTTGAAAATTTGTGAAAAATCGATTTTAGAACAATTAACCAATCAAAAAATAATAAATGTAAAGCAAGGCTTTTGTCGGTGTAGCACTTTGGCTTTGAAAAATGATATCTTTATTACTTCCGATTCCGGAATTTATAAAACTCTACAAAAAAATAATGTCAAAAGTTATTTTTTTTCACCTGATTCCATTCGTCTTGATGGATATAAAAATGGTTTATTGGGAGGCTGTTTGGGAATTGATGAAGATAAAAACCGCATTATACTTGCCGGGAATTTAGATTATTTTGGAAAAGGAAATCTTCTAAAATCTCTCTTTCAGGAATTGGATTATCAAATTTTGGAATTAGAGGATTGTCAGCTAATGGATGTTGGAGGATTTTTTGTGTTATGAGACTGTTGTACGAAGTCTCCGACTTCGTACAACGTCTAATTAAAAAAATCCAATCTCCACTCCAACTATCAAGCGAGAAGGTTCAACCGATATGGTAGACGTGTGAAATTTTGAATTAAAAATATCCGACATTCGGTAAGTTCCATATATTACCCATCGATTTATACCCAATCGAGCCGATAGACCCCAATGAAAATCGGTTGTATAGTTTAAATCGCTTAACATTGTTTTTGACTTCGATGCTCCATTAACAGGTGTAGTATGTTCATCCCAAAAGATATGTTGTGGCGAATAAAGCCAATTTGCCCAAGCACCTAAATCTAAAAATTTACCAACTTGATTTCCTCTTTTTCCAAAATTGAAACGATTATAATATTCCAAACCAAGTGTTTGATAATTAAATACTTCTTTTTTATGAACTAAGGTATCCGGAAAAAAGTTTTTTGAGTTTTGTTTTATTAAATTTCTATTTCCCGAAACTGATAAATCCAAGCCCCAAGCATAGAAATTACAAAAACGCAATTTGTATCGTAAGCCAAATTTTACTTGATTTGAAAGACCCGGTGTAATTTCAAATGCTCTTCCTTCGGGTTGGCTTACTACACTACCTAAACCTAAATAAAAATGCATATAATTTGTTCTGTTTTTGCCCCATTTTTCAACTTTATAAAGTTCCGATGGCTTTTCGTTGACTAAAACGGTTTGACTTTTTATAAACGATTGGTTAATAATTAATAACAGAACAATGATGGCGATTGATTTGAAATTTTTCATTATATGTTTATTTAGTGATTAAAATTAACGTTTCCATTCTTTAATAAATTTTTGATATAACACTCTAACCGTACATTTTTCGGGTAAATCATTTATTGATAATTTTAGTGGTATTATATCAAAAACCGAAATTAAACCATATTTATATAGCTTTCCATCGGGCAATTCGATGTGATAGTATAGGTAATGGTTTGTGGGTGATTCTTTAGAAGAAATGGTGTCGTCATTGTTTTTTGTTTCAATAAATAATGTGTCACTTTCTAATTTAAAATCAAAACTTGGTTTAATTTCATCATTTTTTTTATTTGTAAAAAAAGACGCTTGTGGAATACCAAAACCATGAGCGTAATCATAATATGGATAAAGACTTCCTGATTGTTCAATTAGGCGAATCATTTCCATCGGTTTTTTTCCTGGAACCATTTGCATGGCACATGCAACAAATCCACTTGTAAGAGGAGTAGCAAAAGAGGTTCCATAAGCATTTCCCAATTTATTACCTTTTTCAGCAACCCGAGCATATCCCGAATTAGTAACATTTGGTTTCATTCTTCCATCAGCTGTTGGACCATACGAACTAAATGAAATTCTATATTCGGTGTATGGGTCGATGCCTCCAACCGAAATAATACTATCGGCATCGGCGGGTGTTCCAACAGCTTTCCATTTATTATCTCCATCGTTTCCCATTGCATTTACCACAACAATTCCTTTTGTAGCAGCCATGTTTGCGGCACGAACTACTAAACTGGTTTTACCGTTCATCTGTTCAGGAAAATATCTATCGTTAGTATAACCCAGTGAACTGCTGATGATTTGTGCTCCATTTTTATCTGCCCATTCAACGGCTGCTAACCAATATTCTTCTTCGGCAAATGGCTCGGAATTAACTTCGGTTCGTGCTAATAAAAACTCCGATTCGGTAGCTAATCCTAATTGTGTGTCGTTATATATTCCACAAATATTTGACATAACCGACAATCCGTGCGAACTATATGAATATACAAACTCCTTATTTTTACAAAAATCCCATGTTTTAATTATTCTATTTTCTTTACGAACATGAACAAATGCGTCGTGCTTATCAACATCTGGAAAACCACCATCGAAAATTGCAATTCTAACTCCCTTTCCCGTAATACCCGCCTTTTTAAAATATTCTGCTTGCATTAATTGCATTTGTTTAATAGCCAAATCGTTGCCCTCATCAGTATTATTTGAAGGAGTTGCTTTTCCACAAAAATGCATTTTTACTCTTTGTGGTTGAATATCAATTACAAAGGGTAGTTTTTTTATCTTTTCAATCTGATTTTCCGTGGCTGTAACCGATAATGCATTAAACCACCTACTAGCATAGCCAACCGAAATTACATTTTCTCTAACAATGTTTATATAATCCTCCCGAACCGGATAATCGCTAATATCGTTTAAGGGTATATTTAATAATACTCTATGTTCTATCGTTTTTGCATCAAAATAGCTTATAGGGTCAAATTGAACTCCATTTTTATCCGAAAAAAACACCCAATATTTTTCATTTTGTGAAAAAAGATTCGTTTGGTTTAAAAAGAATAAAATTAAAAACAGGCAGAATAACGAGGGTTTTATTTTCATTTTGGTTATTTATAATTAATTTATGTTTTTTGTTTTTCTTTTTTAGCAGCTGGAAAAAGTACATTATTTAAAATTAAACGATAGCCCGTTGAACTAGGGTGAAGATTTAAGTCGGTAGTTGGATCACCAACATAATGCTGATAATCTTCGGGGTCATGCCCCGCATAAAACGTAAATGTTCCTTTGCCAAATTCACCATGTAGATATCTTACATTTCCAAATTGCGGACTTTCTCCTAAAATTATAACTTCTGGCTTAATTTTATCTTTAACAAAAGCAGTAGTTTGTCCCATAAAACCTTTAATAACTCTTTCGTGGTTTTGTGTTAACATGGTTGGAATGGGATCCCATTTTGCTGAAAATTCAAAAAGTGTGAAATAATCATTATTTTTATTGTTCAAATGAACGCGTGGGTCAACGTCAATATCCGATTTAGCGTATTCGTATGGATTTGTTACAATTTTAAAATTAGTAAAAGCAAAAGTTTTGCTGTAATCTAATTTTGATTGAGCTTTTGGGTCAATTGGGTCTCCATCAAAAGGCACATCACAAATATCAGTATTTTCGGCAGCTAATGCAATATCATAACTATCGGGTGCCGAACACATTGCAAACAGATATCCACCACCAGCTACAAAATCTCTGATTTTTTTTGCTACCGCTAATTTGAGCTGAGAAACTTTTGTAAATCCAAATTTTCGAGCTACTTCTTCATTTACCCTAACATCTTCTTGATACCAGGCGGTGCCTCGATAATTAGCCCAAAATTTTCCATATTGACCCGTAAAATCTTCATGGTGAAGATGCAACCAATCGTAAGTGGGCAGTACGCCATTTAACACCTCTTCGTCATAAATTATATCGTATGGTATTTCAGCATAAGTAAGAACAAGTGTAACTGCATCGTCCCAAGGTAATTTATTTTTAGGAGAATAAACAACTATTTTTGGGGCTTTTACAAGTTTTATCGCAGCTGTATTCGATTCATTTGATTCTATTTGTGTTAGCATTGACATTGCTTGAACGTCGGCAAGTATCTGAAACGAGACTTCCCTTATTTTACACTCCTTTTCAATTTCGGAATGATATTCCATTAAAAAACTTCCTCCTCGATAATTTAAAAGCCACTTAACTTCAACCTGCCTTTCAAGCGACCAATAGGTAATTCCATACGATTTTAAATGATTTTTTTGGGATTCGTCCATTGGAATGAATATATAAGATCCTAATGAACGACTTAGAATCATAGATAGAAATATCCCCATAAGGACACTTTTATTATAAAATATATTAAAAATTTTCATTTTTCATTTAAAATATAATTTATAAAGTGTTTTATATTCAATTTGTTCAATCTTGAATCTTAAAATATTAAAATTCATCATCATTGTCATTATTCATCTTTGATGGAAGTGTTATTGAACCATCAAAAGAGGTGTTCGCTGGAATGCTATTATTGTAGTTAACGGAATCATACGATTCCTTATCTTCAAATTTAGCCAAATAGTCAATAAATCGAAGTTGAACGTCTCCTAAAGCACCGTTTCTATGCTTTGCAATTATAATTTCAGCTAATCCTTGCGAAGGTGTACCATCAGCAAAAGTATCTAATTTATAGTATTCTGGGCGATAGATGAACAACACCATATCAGCATCTTGCTCAATGGCTCCCGACTCACGTAAGTCGGCTAATTGTGGGCGTTTTGACCCAGTACGTGTTTCCACTCCACGATTTAATTGCGAAAGTGCTATTACAGGAATATCTAATTCTTTGGCTAAATTTTTCAACGATCGCGAAATGATGCTTATCTCTTGTTCGCGGTTTCCTTTACCTTTATCTTTGTCATCAATTTGAGCCGACATTAGCTGGAGGTAATCAATAATAACACACTGAATATCATATTGTTGTTTAAACCTTCGACATTTTGCACGTAAATCGAACACGGGAAGTGCAGGAGTATCATCAATTAAAATAGTGGCTTCCATTAATGGTTCTATTCGTTGGGTTAGTATTTCCCATTCTCTTTCGTCAAGTTTTCCTGTTTTAAGTTTATCATTTTGTATTTGACTTTCCGAAGCTATCAAACGTGTTGTTAGCTGTAAGGCCGACATTTCTAAAGAGAAAAAAGCTATCGGGCGGTTGAATTTTACAGCCATATTTCGAGCCATCGATAAAACAAAAGCTGTTTTTCCCATCCCTGGTCGTGCCGCTAAAATAATCAAATCTGATTTTTGCCAACCGGCAGTAATTCTATCTAACTCGGTAAAACCCGAAGGAACTCCTCTAATTGATTCTTCATGATTTTTAGCATTATTAATCTCTTTCATGGCTTGATAAACCAAGGTTTTCATGTCGGAGTGAGTTTTACGAAAATTATTTTCAGCTATTTGAAATAAATCCTGACCTGCCTTATCTAGTAATTTTAAAGCATCTGTTGTATCCAAATAGGCATTTGAAATTACATCATTTGAAATTCTAATTAATTCGCGTTGTATATATTTTTCTATTATTATTCGGCAATGAAATTCAATATTTGCCGAAGAACTTATTCTATTAGTTAATGAAGCAATGTAAAAGGGTCCCCCAACTAGTTCTAAATCGCCTTGCTTTTTTAATTGATTGGTTACCGTTAAAATATCTACCGGTTCTGACGATTGAAACAAATTACGAATGGCTAAAAAAATTCTACGATGCGATTCTTTATAAAACATGTCTTCTTTAAGCATGTCAATGGTGGCTGTAAGGGCATTTTCTTCGAGCATAAGTGCTCCTAAAACCGCTTCTTCTAAATCGATAGCTTGGGGTGGTATTTTACCAAATGTACTTAAATCAATTTGAGTATTAATATTATTTTTGGTTCTTTTTCCTGTTTTTTCTTCCATTCTTCATTTATTTTATGGGATTTCAAAAGTACTTAGATTTTAATTATAAAATTTAAAATTTGTGAGTTTTAATTATCAACAATTTAATGCATTAATTTACAGTATTTTAAAAAAAAAGCAAGCCAATTGGCTTGCTTTTACTATAATATTATAGTTTTTATTCTATAATTGTCATTTCTTTAATTAAATTTTGTGCATTTGCATATTTATCGATGATAAATAAAACGTAACGTATATCAACACCAATTGTTCTTTGAAGTTCGGGTTCGAAGGCTATATCGCCACTCATTGCCTCCCAGTTTCCATCAAATGCACATCCAACAATATGTCCTTCGGCATTAATCATTGGGCTTCCCGAATTTCCGCCAGTGATGTCGGTATTAGCAATAAAGCAAACGGGCAATTCTCCATTTTTGCCATAACGGCCAAAGTCTTTTTTCAAAATCAAATCTTTAAGTTTCGATGGTACGATAAATTCATCATTTTTAGGATCTTCTTTTTCTAAAATGCCTCGCGAGGTTGTATAAAAATTATAATGAACTGCATCTGCAGGTATATAATCCAATACTCTACCGTAAGTCATTCTCATTGTAAAATTAGCGTCTGGCGAAAAAACTTTATTGGGGTAGGCTTTACGAATTCCATCAACAAACAATCGTTTAGCTGTGTTTAATTTTCCATCGATAGCACTCATATCATTTTGAAGCGAGAAGTATGACTCTATCATTGATTGAGAAATACGAACCAACCAGTCATTTGTCCATACTTTTTCCGATGGTTTTTGTAAGAATTTTTCAAATTTTTCAGCCGAAACTAAAAACGATTTTGAATAGATATCGTTAGCCATTTTTGTAAAATCACCTTTATACGTTTTATGTAATTCAGCAAAAATTGATGGATGGTATTCGGCTGGTATATTTTTGTAATACATTTCAATTAAAGCAGCAAACATCTCTTTATCAACTTCTGTGTTATAATCTTTAAATTGTTCTTTTGCTAACTCTCTAAATGAATCAAAATCGCTAGGTTTTGCTTCTTTTTTCTTTAATACGGCGGGTAATGTTTGAAGTTTCCAAACAAACCATAAAGCTTCGGCTCCCATAAACGTTTCTTGAAAATACCATAAACGCTTTTGAACTAATTTATTAACCGACTCTTTGTATCCAGCTTCAATATCTTTTAAAACATTTCCATAAATTTTAACACGGTCGGGATCAGCATTTACCCAATTTTCAAAATCTTGTTCAATTTTTTGTTTTTTACCAACTACGTTTAAGGCTTTTAAACCCTTACTTTGTCCAATATAATATTTCCAATAATTGGCTGTTTGGGCATATTTAGCAGCATATTGAATACGGATAGCATCACTTGCATCCATATTTTTCTTCATGATTTCCAATTTTTTATCACGAACTGAAATAATGGTCGGAGCCGTTTGATCTAATACTTCTTGAACTCCCCATGATGATAAATAACGGTCGGTATTTCCTGGGTAACCCCAAATCATAACGAAATCATTTTTTTCAATTCCTTTAATATTAACTGGTAGATAATGTTTAGGAACTAACGGAATATTTTTTTCACTATATTCTGCTGGCGAACCATCAGGGGCTGTATAAACACGTAAAATACTGAAATCACCAGTATGACGAGGCCACATCCAGTTATCAGTATCTCCGCCAAATTTACCTACGGCTGATGGTGGTGCACCTACTAAACGAACATCTTTATAAGTTTCGTAAATAAACATATAATATTCGTTTCCTTCATAAAAATCTTTTACTTCAACAGTATATTTTCCTTTTTCTGAGTATTCTTTTTTAAGTTTACTAATGGCTGATTTAATTTTTGATGTGCGTTCAGAAGCAGGAGTTGAATTTGTAATTCCGTCTAAAACTTTTGAAGTAACATCGTCCATTCTAACTAAAAAAGTTGCTGTAATGTCCGTTTTTATTTCTTCTTTTTTAGTATATGCCCAAAATCCATGGGTTAAATAGTCGTTTTGAACACTACTTGCTGCCTGAATTGCTCCATATCCACAGTGATGGTTTGTGAGCATTAATCCTTCTTTTGAAATAATTTCGGCTGTACAAAATCCTCCCAATTGAACAATCGCGTCTTTTAAGCTAGGACGGTTGATATTGTAGAGTTCTTCGGGAGTTAGTTTTAATCCATATTTTTTCATGTCGGCATAATTTAAGCGATTTACCAACATTGGCAACCACATACCTTCATCGGGTGGATTTGTTCCATAAGTAACTGTTGAGCTTCCTAAAACTAGCAACAATAATAATGATAAGAAAAAGCGTTTCATAATAAGTGTTTTAGATTTAATAATATTGTATTTGCAACAAATTTATAATTTTTCGCAATAAAACAAGTGTTTTTTATACAAACTCACTTATTTTTGTGCTAAATCTCAATTTTTCATCTACTAATTTAACAATAAAATTATTTTGCAAATTTTGATAAACATCAAAATGAAAATTATTTGACTAAAAAAGGAAATTAATGTATCTATTTTTTCGAAATTTTATTCAATTTATCTTTTCTTAAAACAGCAATATATTTAATAATAATCTGAGTTAAAAGTCGCTCTTTTGAAAGAACATTTTCTTTTTTACGTGCATTTCCGGCATAATTTTTTAACGATGCTTCACGAACAAAATAATATGCAGAATCTGAATCCCCTAATTTATCATACATCGCTCCAGCAATAAACATAAATTCTTTTTCTCTTCCTTCCGAATAATAAGGATTTTGTAGCATTTTTAACGATAAATCTAATGCCTTTTTTCTGTATAATTGAGCTTCACTCCGAAAATCTTCTCGTTCAAAATGATAGGCACAAATACGATAAAACATACACCAAAACTCATCATCTTTATTTAAACTTTGGTATGTTAATTCAGCCATCATTAATCGCTCGGTTATATTGATGTTTAAATAATTTCTGTTTTTTCCTAATGCAAAACCGGTGTAGGATATTTGTGATATTTTGCTTTTGCTGATTGTATCAACATTAAAAAAATCTTCAATAAATGCGGTGTACTTACAATTATGGCAGCAATAAACCGAATGAAAGTCGGTATAAGGAAATAAAACATACTGAAATAAAACATCATCATTAATAGTAGGCTTATACTTTCCGGGCACAAAAAATGAATTCTCTGCATTACATATTGGACATTTTATTTTTTCTTTTTTCCAATCGTTTTGTGCAATTAATTGATATTCAGTGAAAAATAAAAATAAAAGTAGAAAATAAAAATATTTTTTCACCATTAATCCTTTAAATTGGATTATTGATATTAAATCTGTCTTTTCTATTTTTATTACTAACATTTCAAAATAAATTGCTTACAAAATAGTTATACGAAAAAAAGAAACATTAGTTTCGTTTTAATTTTTATAATTAGTTGAAAACCAAATAGTATAGCTAAAAACCCTTATTTTTGTATGTTTTTATAAAGAGAAATAAACAAAAATGTGTGTATAATTATATTTAATAACAAAACTATTTTATTTTTTTCATAGTAATTTTATTTAGAAAAAACATAAAACCTCAGAATATGAAAAAAGGAACAAAAAAAATTTTTGTACTAGACACCTCTGTAATAATTTACAATCATGCTTCAATATACAGCTTTGAGGAACATGATGTTGCCATCCCAATCACTGTTTTAGAGGAATTAGATCAATTTAAAAAAGGAAATGATACTAAAAATTTTGAGGCACGTGAATTTTCAAGAATTATTGATTCATTATCAATTGATAATACTTTACAAGATTGGATTCCACTCGGAGAGAGTTATTTAGGTTCATTTAAAGTGGTTTTTGTTGATAAAAGTATTACGGTTGATGCTTGCGAAATTTTTGGTGAAGATAAACCCGACCACAGAATTTTAAATGCAGTAACTTTTTTAACCGAAGCATATCCTAAACGCCAAGTTATACTTGTTAGTAAAGACATTAACTTACGTCTTAAAGCAAAGTCGTTAAACATGCAAGCCGAAGACTATGAAACAGGGAAGATAAAAAACATAGAAACACTTTATTCGGGTGTAAGTGAAACCAAAGGATTAGAAAAAGAAAATATATCATTACTACATGAAAAACTACAAGTTGATCCCTCATTGCTTGGAATAAACGAACCTATTCCTAACCATTATTACATTTTAAAAAATGGAAGTAGTTCTGTTTTAGCATACTACAACCCCATATCTCAATTACTAGAAAAAGTTGAAAAACGCCCAGCTTACCGTATCAATCCTCGAAATGCTGAACAGGTTTTTGCTTTACATGCTATAATGAATCCAAATATCAAACTTGTAACACTTCAAGGTGTGGCGGGTACAGGTAAAACTTTATTGGCTTTAGCAGGGGCTTTAGAACAAAAACGATTATATAAACAAATTTATTTAGCTAGACCTATTGTGCCTCTAAGTAATAAAGATATTGGTTTTTTACCTGGCGATGCTAAATCTAAACTTAATCCCTACATGGAGCCTCTTTTCGATAATTTGAAGTTTATTCGACACATGTTTACCGAAAAAGATAAAGAATTTCATACAATAAATGAAGATTTAGAAAACGAAAAACTAGTTATTCAGCCCCTTGCTTATATTCGGGGTCGAAGTTTATCTGATATTTGTTTTATTGTTGATGAAGCACAAAACCTTACACCACACGAAGTAAAAACAATCATTACTAGAGCGGGAGAAAACACAAAAATTATTTTTACGGGCGACATTTTCCAAATCGATACTCCTTATCTTGATGCTCAAAGTAATGGACTTTCATATCTTATCGATCGTATAAAACAGCACCCTTTATATGCTCATATTAAGTTACTTAAAGGAGAACGCAGTGAACTCGCAAATTTGGCAAATGAACTTCTTTAACCCAAACTAATCGATAGAAAATTTAAAAATCGAACGAAGTAATTTTGACAGTTAATCCGTTCCACGTGAAACAAAAACGTAAGTTTATACTATTCAGAAAGTTGAAAAAATAATAGCTTAATCAGAAATACTTTCTGGTATTTCGGGCAGAATTTTTGCTCCATCATATTTCATTTCCACTCCCTTACGATAAGTTATGGTTAAATATAATATTCCTGTTTCATCATATTTTTGCCATAAACCATGTTTTCTACCTAATATATATATTCCAGTTTCTTTTAGTTTTCCATTGGGCCAATACGATTTAAAGTTACCATCTGGATTATCATCATGAAAAATTACTTCATAAGCCTTATTTCCATTATCGTAAGTTCCTTTCCATTCTCCATCTCTTAAACCCTCTTTAAATGAGCCTTCTTCTATAAAATCACCAAAATGAATTATCCATTTTCCCTCTTCTTTATCGTCGTAAAATTCGCCCTTACTTATGATATTACCACTTTCATCGTACTCGGCATATTTTCCTTCTAATTTTCCATTTACATAGTTTTCATCTCGTAAAGTTTTTCCATTTTCGTAAAACCAAATCCATTGACCTATTTTTTGCCCCTTTGTATTGTACGAACCTGTCATTTCTACTTTACCACTCGGAAAATAGTATTTCCAATCATTTATGGGCTTAGAATCTAAATAGGTTCCCTCCGCTTTAATTTTTCCTCGAGAATAAAGCTCCTGCCAAGGTCCTTGCTTTTTGCCGTTTTCATCAATTATTCCAATACCTATAAGTTCCCCTTCATTAAACAAATATCCTTGAACTATTTTACCCTCTTCCGAATATTCGCGTCTAATTCCATGAGGTTTATTATTTAAATATGTTTGAATTACCTTTTGTTTACCATCTTTATAATAATCTACTCTAGTTTCTAAAATTCTAGTTTCTTCAGCTCCTTCTACTATATTTCCATTTACATATTTTTCTAACTTTTCTAAACTTCCTTCTTTATCAAAGTATTTAAAAAATCCATCTTTTTTACCATTTAAATAAAAACCTTCCTCTTTTATCACGTCGTTTTCATAGAATATTTTCCATAAACCTTGTTTTAGTCCACTTTTATCCCTTCGGTTTATGTATTCTCTATTTAAAATATAACCTATCTTATAAGTAATTAATGATATTAAAATTCCGTCATTATCAAATTCTTTAGCAATCCCCTCCTCTACTCCATTGGCAAATGGAATTTGCTTAATAACTTTTCCGCTTTTATTATAATGATATTCAAATCCCTCTTTTAAATCATTTTTATAGTTTTCTACAATTTTTTCATCTTTTGCATAGGTGGTTTTAAAACCCTCTTTTTTACCATTTAAATAATTTATAGTCATGTAAAGTTTTCCATCTGGTAAATAAAAACTCCAAATACTATCTAACAGGGTGTTTTTTCTATTTCCTTCCGAAACTAAAATTCCTTTTTCGTTAAAGTTTTTCCAATAACCATCGGGCTGACCATTAACCATGTTTCCTTCACTCGACTTTACTCCATTTGCATGATAAAAAATATTATATCCATTTGGATTTATTTTTTGCGAATAAGCATTAGCTATAAAGAATACCCCTAACGTTACAAATAAAAGTATTTTTTTCATAATCAATTCAATAAATTATTAATATTGAACAAACCTACAAATTTATTTCAAATTTAACATTCGTAATAAGGGTAGTTTTGCTCGTTCAATTAATTCATACTCTAAAATTAATTCATTTGTTTCATTTTTTAAACAATTCAGTATTTTTTCTAAAGAATTTAATTTCATATAAGGGCAATTATTACAATCACAATTTTTTTCAGAAGGTAAAATAATAAATTCCTTTTGTGGCGACAATTTTTTCATTTGATATAAAATTCCAGTTTCCGTAGCCACTATATATTTTTTTGATGAATCAGTTTGAGTAAAATCTAACATAGCTTTTGTAGAACCAATAAAATCAGATAGTTGCAATATTACGTCTTTACATTCGGGATGAGCTATTATTTTTGCATCGGGGTTATCTTTTTTTAATAAAATTAAATTTTCAATTTTCAATTGATCGTGCACATGACAGGCACCATCCCACAGTATCATTTTTCGGTTTGTAACACTATTTATATAACTACCTAAATTTTTATCGGGAGCAAAAATTATTTTTTCATTTTTATCGAAGGATTCAACTACTTGAACAGCGTTGCTTGATGTACAAATTATTGTGGACATTGCCTTAATTTGAGCACTGCAATTTATATATGAAATTACTTTATAATTTGCATGATTATCAATAAATTCTCTAAATTCTTCTTCTGGACACGAATCCGCAAGAGAACAACCCGATTCAAAATCGGGAACTAAAACTTTTTTATATGGATTTAAAATTTTTGCTGTTTCGGCCATGAAATTTACTCCGGCAAAAATAATTATATTTGCTTTTGTATTTTGAGCAAAACGAGCTAATGCAAGACTATCTCCCACAAAATCAGATATTTCTTGTACATCCGGAATAGTATAATAGTGAGATAAAATTATTGCATTTTTATTTTTTTTCAACAATTCTATTTCTTTATATAAAATATTATTTTTCATTTAAAAAATTATTATTATTTATAATAAGCTGTTAATAGGTGAATAAAATTAGTAAAAAGAATTTTGATTTTTAATAAATACTCTTTTATAAACAAGTTTTCAACCAAATGTTTTTAAATAAAACACTAATTATCAATATTATAAATTATTAATTTAACATTTATTTAAAAATCAATAAAAATCAATTTTTGATAACTTTATTTGAAATTAATGTTTAATATTTTGTTCAAAAATTCATATTTATGAACAAAAATAAAATTTAAAATTGTAAAAAGGCATTTTAATAAATTTTATCATTTTTTATCCACACATTATTCACAACATATTAACCAAATAAACCGATAAAAAACTATTTTTGTAGAAAAAAAATATGATAATAAAAATTGGCTCTGATCATGCAGGTTTTGCAATAAAAGAATTTATTAAAAACTATCTGAAAATCAAAAATATACAATTTGACGATTTAGGTACTTTTTCGTATGAAAGTGTGGACTATCCAGATTTTTCGCATCAAGTAGCTATACAGGTTAGTAATAATGATAATAATATTGGTATTTTAATTTGTGGTTCGGGTAATGGAATATGTATGACTGCAAATAAACACAAAAATATTAGAGCTGCTTTGTGTTGGAATGAAGAAATAGCTAAATTAGCTCGAGCTCATAATAATGCTAACATACTTTGTTTACCAGGAAGATATCTTTCAATTGTTGAAACTGAGAAAATAATAGATTCCTTTTTAAATACTAAATTTGAAGGCGGTAGACACATTAACAGAATTAATAAAATTGAACATGAATAGTGTATTGCTTAATTCTAAAAAAAAGATTATTAATAATCTAGACGAAATTTTACTGGATTTAGATAAAAATGTAAGAAATAGTGGACATACCTTGCAATGGTTAAATAATGAAATGAATAATGTTTCGTTAAGAAAAAAAGAAAAAAAGGTTTTTTACATAATTGATGGAAATTTGATTATTTATTTCAATGAAAATTTCGAAAATTTCGAAAAATCAGTTGTTATTACTCCCAATAATATATTATATTCCATTAATGATTATTACGAAATTTGTTTATTTAACAGTTATCCAACTAATTTTCAAATAGTTAATTTAAATACTATAAAAACAAAAATTACTATCTTTTTTTCTATTGACAATAAAGAATTAAAACTTTTAAAAGATATTAAATTACGAAAACTATTTTATTGTATTAATTGTTCGTTATGTAGTTCAGTTTGCCCTTTAAATAAAGTAATTCCTGAGTATTCTCCAATTATTGATATTAATCGACAAATTGATGAAAAAGGACATATAACTGAGCGTCTATGTACAAATTGTAAAGCTTGTGAGCAAATTTGCCCAGTAAATATAAAAATGTCAGAATATATTTTGAATTTAAATTTTAAAAAAGAAAAAAATATTACAGAAAGAGTTTTGCTTTTATTCAATAAAAGCAAAAAATATCACGAAAAAACTAATAAGTATATTAATAATCGTTTAAAACTATAGTGAAAACAGATAATGTACTAAGCGATTTTAATAAAATCGAAAAAAAAATACGAAGACAACCTTTTATTATCGATTTAATAAAAGGTCTGTTTTTTTTTATTTTTTTATTTTTTGTAATTATCAATATTGAGCTTTTTCTTTATTTATCTCCTATTTTAAAAATTTCTTTTGTTATTTTATATGGCTTAAGTTTTTTATTTTATTTTATTGATAAATATAGATATTATAGAACAAAAAAAATTTATTATTCATCAAAAAAATCCCATTTAATTAAGCAAAATCTTTTCGAGATTATTAAAAACACTTTCCAGCTTATCGATTTAAAACAACAACGTTTTTTTTCTTCGGATTTAATTGATATAGCTATTGAAGAACGTAAAGATTTAGCGATAGAAACAGTTGAAAAAATAGAATTTAAAAAGGAGGAAAAACGAACAAAAAACTGGGCTTCTTTCTTTCTTTTTTTATCATTTATAATTTTGCTAATACCCTTGTTTTCTAGTAAATATAAGGAGGCCGTTTTGCGAACAATTGATATAGCTACTCCTTATCAAAAACCGTTACCTTATACTATTACTGTTTTAAATAAAAATTTAAGCTGTTTTAGAAACGAAAATTTTGAATTAAAAGTTGAATTAAAAGGAGAAAATTATCCCTCAGAATTATTTTTAGTTGTTAATGGACTAAAAAGTAAGTTTAAAAAAGAAAAAGTAAACATATATTCTTATCAATTTACGAACATTAAAAATACTACAAACTTCAAAATAGAGACTGATGATTATTTATCTGAAAATTATACTATTAATATAATAGATAAACCTAAAATTTTAAATTATCGAATTTTAGCCACATATCCTGCATACCTAAATCGTGAAAACGAAGTATTTGAAAATATAAATTATATAACTGTACCTAATGGAACTATTTTGCAATATGAGTTTTTATCCGAAAATACTGAAAAGTTTGAAATTCAAACAGATGGAGTTATAAGTACCACTTCCAAATCTGACAATATTTATAAATTTAAGCATATTGTAACTAAAAATCAGGAAATTACTGTATTTTCAAAAAACAAAAATACCAATTTTACTGATAGTTTAAAGATGGATTTAAAGGTTATTGAAGATGAATTTCCAGTTGTTTTGCTTAATGTATATCAAGATTCAACCTACGAAAATATTTTATATATAATAGGTCAAGCAACTGATGATAATGGTATTACTAAAGCAAATATTGTTATTAATGTTTATGAATCTGAAAACGATAAATATATTACTAAAACTTATTCTATTCCTGTTGTTTCACAACCCACCATGCTTAATTTAAGCGAGGTTGTAAATTTACTTAACTATATGGAGATTTTACCTCGAAAAATTGAAGTATATGCCGAAGTTTTTGATAATGATAGAGTTAAAAGAAATAAAAAAGGAATTTCGCAACGCTTTGTTTTTATTTTTAAAACCGAAGAAGAGAAGAAAGTTGAAGCCGATTTAAAACAACAAAATCAAATAAATAGCATGTCTGATATTTCGGAGGAGTCGAAAAAATTAGATAAACAACTTGAAGAACTCAGAAATTTATTAAAAACTCAGTTAAATAAGGATTGGAAAACGCAAAAAAAGATAGAAGATTTAAAGAAAAAATATCAAGAATTGCAAAATAAGTTAAATGCTCTAAACAAGGAAATGAAAGATCCTTCACTTAATACAAATAAATCTGAATCTCAAAAAAAAGAAGAAAAGAATATTCATGAAATGCTTAAAAAAGATATTGAATCTATTTTAAATGAGTTTGATAAAATGGTAAATGAAAATAAAGTGGATAAAATTAGGGAACAAATTGAGCAAATTAAACAAAAAAACGAGAACTTTAAAAATAATATTGATAAGAATCTAGAAGATACAAAACAAAAGCTATTTGACGAAAAATTTAATGAAATATTGGAAAAATTAAACAAAATCAAGGAAAAACAGGAAGAATTAAATAATCAGCCAATTTTAAAAGAAAACAAAGAAAAAATTTCGCAAGAACAGCAAAAATTACAAGAACAATTTAACGAATTTCAAAAAGAGCTTGAAAAATTAAAAGAATTAAACAATCAATTAGAACGCCCTAATAATATAATTGATACTAAAAATGAGGAGTTGAAAATTCAATCAGAAATGAAAGAATTGAAGGAAAGCATTGATAAAAACAAAAATAGCCAGTCGAAGGAAAAGCAAAATAACGTTGAAAAATCGCTCGAAGATTTGCAAAAAAAGCTTGAAGAGAATAAAAAACAAATAGATGAAGAAAATTTAGACGAAGATATTGAATCGGTTAGAGAATTGCTGAAAAATTTAATACGAATTAGTATCATGCAGGAAGATGTTTTAAAAAATCTTCAAATCATTAAAGCGTTGGATCCGAAATATAACGACATTATTCGGATTCAAAAAAACATAGAGCAACAATATAAGATTATTGGTGATACTCTTTTTTCGCTTGCGAAACGTCAGCCCGAAGTTAAGAGCTTTGTTTTAAAAGAATTCAATTTGATACAACAAAATTTAGATGGTTTAACAGCTTTTATGAATGAAAAAAATATTGGTGAATCAACTAAACGACAGCAGTTTATAATGACATCTACCAATAATTTATCATTAATGTTAGCCGAATCGCTTAAAAATATGAAAAGCAAACAAAGCGAGAGCTCTTCATCAAAAATGAAAAAAAAATCGAATAATCAATGCAATAGCCAGGGAAATAGCAAAAAGAAAAAATCGCAACCCAAACTTCCCGATATAAAAAAGTTACAAGAATCATTAAATGAGCAAATAAAAAAAGCGGGTAAAAAAAATCAAAAAGGGCAGGGCGGACAAATGAGCGAAGAGTTAGCGCGTATGGCTGCCCAACAGGAAGCTATTCGTAAAATGCTTCAAGATTATTTAAACGATTTAAAGCAGGAGGGAAATGGATTAGATGGTAAAATTGAAAAAATAATTAAGGATATGGACGCCAATGAAAAGGATATTGTAAATAGAAACATCAATCAAAACACAATAAACCGATTGCAACAAATCGAAACTCGATTATTAGAGTCGGAAAAAGCCGAAATTGAAAGAGAAAAAGAAGAAAAAAGAGAATCAAAGGAAGGAAAAGACGCAATACCAAAGAATACCGAAATTTTGAAAACGATTGAATTATATAGAAAAAATCAGCAAGAATTATTAAAACAAAACCCTATAAAATTAAAAAACTATTATAGAGAAAAAGTTTCAAAATATTTTCTTAACTTTGAAGACCATAAATAAAAATCATCATGAAAATAGAATTAACCTCTGAATTATCATCTCTAAACAAAATTGAGAAAATAGTAGAAAAAATCAGTGATGAATATCAATTAAATGATACTTATTTTGGTTGTTTATCTATGGCTGTTCATGAAGCAGTTAAAAATGCTATTGTGCATGGTAATAAATTAGAAAGAGAAAAAATTGTTACCGTTGAGTTTCAATTAGATTATGGTATAATTAATTGTAGTGTTTTAGATTGTGGTCAGGGTTTTAACTACGAAGAAGAGTTAAGTAAACTTAACCAAAACCCAACGGGAAAAGGTTTAGAAATAATAAGCTTAACTTCTGATAATATAAGTTTTTCAAACAATGGTTCATTAATTGAAATGAAATTTGATGTAAATAATAATGATCACATTAATATAAATGAAAAACGACGAAGTATGTTATTAAATACTAAACTTCAAAATACAAAACAAGGTATAAAGAGTAATGCCCAATAATATTTTTTTTCATACTCAAAATATCTCTTTAAAGTTCGCGAAAAAGAGAATTGTTAAAAATTGGTTATCTTCCATAATTATTAATGAAGGGAAAAACCTTGGTGAAATATCAATCGTTTTTTGTTCTGATGATTATTTACTCGAAATAAACAAAAAATATCTATCGCACGATTATTTTACTGATGTAATTACATTTAACTATAATCATGAAAATTATATCTCGGGCGATATTTTTATAAGTATTGATAGGGTAAAAGAAAATGCCCAAAATTTTTCCTCTAATTTTGAAAGTGAACTTCATAGAGTAATAGTGCATGGGGTTTTACATTTGTTAGGATACAAAGATAAAAGTGTTAGGCAAGAAAACGCTATGAGAAAAAAGGAAGAAGAAATGCTTTTATTATTGTATATTGTTTAAAATCAATATTTTAATATTTAGGTTTCACGTGAAACACCATGATTATGTTTAAAAAATTTGATGTTATTGTAGTAGGAGCGGGGCATGCTGGTTGCGAGGCAGCACACATTGCTGCAAAAATGGGATCGAAAACACTTTTAATTACGCAAAACCTTAATACAATAGCTCAAATGTCGTGCAATCCAGCAATGGGTGGAATTGCTAAGGGTCAGTTGTTGCGTGAAATTGATGCTTTAGGTGGAATGAGCGCCATAATTACCGACCACACCATGATTCAATTTAGAATGCTCAATAGATCTAAAGGGCCAGCCATGTGGAGCCCCAGAGCTCAGGTTGATAAAGCAATGTTTTCGTTAATGTGGAAACAAACCTTAGAATCAACCGAAAACTTACAATTATGGCAAGATGATGTTACCTCTTTGATTTTTGAAGAGGGAAAAGTTAAAGGCGTTAGAACTCAATTAGGAATTTCAATTTTTTCAAATGCAATTATTTTAACCAACGGAACCTTTTTGAAAGGAAAAATACATGTTGGAAAAATTAATTATACTGGTGGTAGGATAGGAGAGTTATCAAGTGAAAAACTATCGGACGATATGCTAGATTTAGGTTTTGAAATTAAACGACTTAAAACAGGAACACCCGTTAGAATAAATGGTCGTACGATTGACTTTGGAAAATTAGAAGAACAGAAGGGAGATGAAATTCCTGGCAAATTTTCATTTTCATCTACACCACTGCTCGAAAATCAATTGAGTTGCTGGATTGCGTATACTGATAGTGATGTACACGAGGTACTTAAAAAGGGTTTTTCGGATTCGCCTATGTTTACTGGTCGAATTAAAGGAGTGGGTCCTCGCTATTGCCCATCAATTGAAGATAAAATCGAACGCTTTTCGGATCGAAACAGACATCAACTTTTTGTTGAACCCGAGGGAAGAAACACGAACGAATTTTATTTAAACGGTTTTTCATCCTCTCTACCCATAGAAATTCAATTTGAAGCTTTACGAAAAATTAAAGGTTTTGAAAATGCTGAAATTGTGAAACCTGGATATGCTATCGAGTATGATTATTTTAATCCAACACAATTAAAACTTAGTTTAGAAACAAAATTAATCGAGAACTTGTTTTTTGCTGGGCAAATTAATGGAACTACTGGTTACGAAGAAGCTGCCGCACAGGGATTAATAGCCGGTATTAATGCTCATTTAAAATGTAATTGTAAACAACATTTTGTGTTAAATAGGGCAGAGGCTTATATTGGTGTTTTAATTGATGACATTGTAACGAAAGGTGTAGATGAACCCTACCGAATGTTCACATCTAGGGCTGAATATCGTATACTGCTTCGCCAAAATACTGCCGACGAAAGATTAACTCATCAGGCTTACAATTTAGGAATAGTATCTGAAGAAGAGTATAAAAATGTTGTTGCCAAATACGAAAAAGTTCAAAATTTAATCAGCTTTACTGAAAAACAGAATGTAACAAATGCAGAAATAAATGAGTACTTGAAATTTGTTGGAACATCTGAAATTGAGCAGAAAACAAAAATCAAAAATTTAATCACACGTCCTCAAATAGATTTTAAAAATATAATTGAAAAAATTGAAGTTTTAAAACAATTTTGTATTAAAAATAATGTCGAAAATCCAATTATTGAAGAAGCGGAAATTCTAATTAAGTACAAAAGTTATATTGATAAGGAGAAAGAAATAGCAGAAAAAATATTAAAATTTGACGAAATTGAAATTCCGAATGACTTTGATTATTGGAAATTAACATCATTGTCGTGGGAATCAAGAGAAAAAATGTCCAAAATCAAACCTCAAACTATTGGACAGGCTTCAAGAATAAGTGGTGTTACTCCCTCGGATGTTTCAATTCTATTAATTGGTTTAGGAAGATAAAGTTTCACGTGAAACCAAGCTCATAATGTGTTGATAGTCCGAATTTTAAATACAGTTTTCGTCTACATTAAATCGTTTAATAAATAATTTTGCTTGAAACCTGAATATTAAAAAGAATTTTGATTTTATTTTTCACCACTAAATGTTTTTTTAATTCAAATGCTTGATGATTTGTTTTTTTAAATTAAATTTGTTTATGAAAATTAAATTTGATTTTACAACAAGTTGAAAAACAATAAGATGTGGAATCGCTAAAAACTAAACCGATTTAGATGTTAGAAAAAAATTTTAATGTTTATCATTAAATAATAATAAAAAATCCTTATTTCAAAAAATTAAAATAAACTACAGATAAACAGTCTATTATGCAGCTAAGGTTAATTATAAAACAAAAAAAATTTCAATATATTTTTGCTTTGATTTTAATTACCACAATTTGGTTGTGTTTTTCAATTTTTAATGATAAATACAACGATATTGGAGTAATTAAAAACAACATTGAACAGAAAATACATTACAAAGAACGACAAGTTGAGAAAATTTTGGATAATTATTTAAAATTTTCAAACCAATACAATTTTGAAGATGAATATTTTTTGTTTAAACAAAAAGATTTTAACGACAATCAATCTTATTTTTTTTATTATTACGAAGAAAAGCAATTGAAATTTTGGTCATCAAACCAAGTCCCAGTTCCTGAATATTTGGATACTACTAAATTAGCGAAAGAAGTATGGGAGATGAAGAATGGTATTTATGGTCAAAAACACGTGTATATTAAGAATAAGAACTCATATATAGTTTGTCTATTTTTGATACAAAATAAATACCCTTACGAAAATTTATTTTTATCAAATACTTTTGATAAATCATTTAATGTATCCGATAATGTTAAATTAGTTATTACTCCTAGCGAAAATCAGGTAACATCAAAAAAAGGAAATTATTTATTTTCGCTGTATAAAGAAACTCTTATTATTAGCGATGAAAGAAGTATTGTTAATTCTACCCTTACTTTTATTATACTGATATTACTTTTACTGCTAATAGATAATTATATTAAGAGTAAAAGAATTTTGATAAAATATAAGTATTTATTTTATACTATACTTATTATCAGCATTATAGCTATTAGAGCATTATCATTTATTTTTAAATTTCCAGATTTTATCTATAATAGTCAACTATTTGGACCAAACTATTTTGCTTCTTCAAATTTTTTACCATCACTGGGTGACTTATTATTAAATTCAATATGTTTATTTATTTCTGTTTTTATTTTATTTTTTAGAATCAAGGTTTCTCGCTTTAAAAAAATATTTAAAGTTAATCCCAATATTTTCAATTTATTATTAGGCTTTATATTATTGGGTTTTGTACCACTTCTATTTAATGTGGTTGTATCGTTATTTTATTCTGTTATTATAAATACAAATGTTCAAATAGCAACCGAAAATATTTTTAAATTTCAATTTTTGAGTTATTTATTGTTTTTAATTTTTTTGTCCCTATTAGGGAGCCTTTTTTTGCTTTTTTTAAAATTGTTTATTGTTTCAAAAAATTTGTTTAATAACAAAAAGCCCTATAAAGCGGCACTATTATTTGTAGCAATAATCAGCACTTTTTATTCATATTTAAAGTTTAATCAAATTGAATTTTCGATATTAAGCATTTGCCTTATATACACTATTTTTTATATTACAAATTCATATAAAAAGAAGAAAAACTCAGTTATTCTTTTATTATTTATTTTATATTCTTCGGTGTTTACAACAATTACAATTAATATTTTTAATGGTTTAAAAGAAGAAGATAACAGAATGCTTATTGCAATGAAAATTGCCAATGAACATGACCCAATTGTAGAATATCGACTCAGAGAAGTATTACAAGAAATTCCGAAAGATCAAACAATTAATCGCCTAATTCGAGATGTAAATAAAAACGAGCAAGCAATAATTGAATATCTTTTAAAGGAGCACCTTTCTACCTTTATTTATCGATACAAAATTTTAATTACAATTTGCTCCGAAAATCAGAACTTGATGATTCAACCCGATAATTATGAAATAAATTGTGCACAATTTTTTAATAAAAAAATTAACACTTTTGGTTCCTATAAGAGTTACGAAAATGTTTGGTATATGAATTATGAGCCAGGAACAGTTAGTTATTTATCAATGGTGAAAATTCCGCGACAAAGCGAAGATTCAATATACAGAAACTATACAATATATATAGAATTAGATTCAAAGTCGTACATCAGTGATATCGGATATCCCGAATTATTGATTGACAAAAAACGCTCGAACATTAATCCAGATATCTCTAATTATTCGTATGCAAGATACATTTATGACGACTTAGTTAGCCAATACGGAAAGTTTTTTTACAGCACCAATTTATCCACTTATAACATAGAAAAAGATGAACCTAAATTTTTTAATAACAATGGATATCGCCATTTAATATTTAAAGCAAACGATAAAGAAACGATAATTATTGGAAAAAAAATATCAAATTATTTTGAGCGATTAGTTCCAATTTCGTTGTTTATTATTTTTTATGGGCTAATTGTGTTCGTTTTATATTTATTATTTTCAGCACAGCCCTTTGTTTTTAGTTTTTCTAAACTAAATTTTCAAGCCAAGTTACAATTTACTATGATTTTAATCATTTTATCTTCATTTTTAGTTATATGCATAATGACGGTGGTTTATTTTGTTAGTTTAAATGTAACAAAAAATCAGGAAATTGTAACCGAAAAATCACATTCAATATTAATTCAACTAGAACAGCAATTTCATCAAGTAAAAGAGGTGAATTCCTCAAATATTGAGCTATTCAATGATTTAATACAAAAATTGTCGGGACAGTTTTTTACGGATATTAACTTGTTTGATAGATATGGAAATTTAATAGCCTCTTCGCGTCCTCAAATGTTTCATCAAGGTTTAATTTCATCAAAGATTAATACCGAAGCGATTAATGAACTTAGAAAACATAAAAAGACAATATTTATGCATGAGGAAATGATAGGAAAACAAAAGTATATCTCATCGTATATGCCTTTTAGAAATAATAAAGGAGTTACACTTGCTTATATTAATTTGCCATATTTTGCAAAACAAGAAGATTTAAATAGAGAAATATCCTCTTTTTTAATTGCATTTTTAAGTGTTTATGTTTTACTCACTTTAATTGCAATTTCGATAACGATATTCTTTGCAAATTATATTACTCGACCATTGAAATTAATGCGAGATAAGATTGGGCAAATTAAACTCAGAGGGAAAAACGAAAAAATTAATTGGAACTCAAAAGATGAATTGGGTGCTTTGATTGTTGAATATAATAGAATGGTTGATGAATTAACCAAGAGTGCTGAACTTTTAGCCTCTTCGGAACGCGATTATGCTTGGCAGGAAATGGCACAGCAGGTGGCACACGAAATAAAAAACCCTCTTACACCAATGAAACTTAGTATTCAGTATTTACAGCGTGCATGGGATAATAAAGAGCCAGATTGGGACGATAGGCTGAAGCGATTTTCACAAACTTTAGTAGAACAAATTGATGCTCTTTCGGCTATTGCAACTTCTTTTTCGGATTTTGCAAAAATGCCCAAAGGAGAGTTTAATAATGAAGATTTAAGCGAAACAATAAAGTCGGTAATTGCATTATTTGAAGATAATAATCAAAAAATTAAATTTGAAAATGATGGTTTAGATTATTATTTAGTAAGTGCCGATAAAAACCAGCTTATAAGAGTTTTAAATAATTTGATTAAAAATGCTTTACAAGCTATTAGGGATACTAGGGAGGGTGAAATAAAAATATTTTTAAAGCAAGATGGGGAAGAGTATTTATTGACAATTGCTGATAATGGCGTTGGAATATCTGATAATTTAAAACATAAGATATTTTCGCCCAATTTTACAACTAAAACCGGCGGAATGGGACTTGGTTTAGCAATGGTAAAAAATATTGTAAAATCGATGAACGGCGAAATTTGGTTTGAATCGGAAGAGGGAATAGGTACTACATTTTATATTAAGTTTCCGAAAAAGAAAAATGAATAAACCCAGAATAAGCGATAGAATTGCTGAAATGATTTAATGTTTGTTTCAATTCGTTGAGACGAATTGAAACAAACATTAAATAGGGATTTAGCCCAACAAATTCATGAAGTCATATTTTTTGAAATCTACTAAAGATTAATTTGGGTTGAATTTTTAGTGGAACGATACGGAATAAAAGGTTATACTAAAATTCGTTTGATATTGAATAGTGGTAATTTTTGGGATTATCGTTTGAATTGTATTACAAAAAAGGCTTTGTTTGATTTAATACAAAGCCTTAGGGATATATAATAAAAGAATTGATTAAGCTTCTTTGGAATAAATTTTCAAATAGTCTTTTGCTTTTACTGAGCCTAATGACGAAGCTTTTTCCCAATCTTGAATGGCATCAGTCATGTAGTTAAGTTCAAGTTCAATTTCGGCTCTTAAAAGGAAATAATCGGCGTTGTTATTATCAAGTTCAACAGCTTTAATCATGTCGCGGTATGCTTTTTTAAATTCATCTTGGTCGGCATGAGCAATAGCTTTCATGTAATAATACTTTGCTTGTTTGTGGTCGATGGCTATAGCAATTTCTAAATCTTGGATTGCCTCATCATTTTTGCGAAGGTTAAAATTTGCAACAGCTCTGTAATAATAAGCTTCGGCATTATTTGGCATTTCGGCAATTGCAATGTTTAAATCTTTAACCGCACCTTTAAAATTGCTTTTGTTTATTTTTTCTTTTGCTGTTTCAACAGAATTGCCAATATCATTTATTGAAAAAACTGAGGTAAAGCTTCCTAAAAAAATTACTAAAACTAAGGTTGCGATAACATTTTTTTTCATTTTGTCTTTTTTCTTGATTTTTGACACCGCAAAATTAATAAAAAAAAA